>JAFCBY010000041.1 GCA_017610485.1 Candidatus Falkowiibacteriota bacterium | reverse complement strand
GTTGGAATGTACCTGTTCAAAATACCCTCAATTATCCTTTTGTCTCTTCGAAAGCCGGGGATGTACATTCCGGAGCTCTGCAGCTGGTCTGCCACTGCGGCAGGGCTTTGGCCGCCCATTTGGACCCAGAAAATTCCGAACACAATGCAGGCCACGAGCAATACTGCAAGGTAAATGGCTGCCTGGAAAAGTTCCGGTGCCATAAATGTAAGCCCTTGAATAAAGCCCTCGCTTCCAACCCTCAAAATCAGGTCATAGAAGAGGTTGAACGGGCTGGTGGTTGCCCAGGCAAGGGTTGCCATTATCTGCCCCAGAATTGGCACGCTTTCCATTACCGTTGCCCACAACTGGATGTTTGCAAACAGTGCAATTGCCAAAATAACCGGCAGGTTTGAAACGTACAAGAGCTTTACAGGGAACCTTCCGCCCATGCCACGCCTTCCCATTGTAATTGGAATGTTAACATGCATTCCCTCTGCAAACACAACTATCATGAAAATTATGAGCGAAACAATTATTGGCAGGAACAGCAAAAAGTTTGCCCCCGTTCCCAGAGATCCAACAAACTGCATTATTACTCCGCCTGTTGGCTCGGTTGGCAGCGGTGGCCTGAAAATCTGCCAGAAGAACGAACCGCTTACGCCTCCTGCAATGAACAGCCCGATTCCAGATCCAATTCCATACTTTGAAACAAGCTCGTCCAGGTAAAGCAAAACAATTGAGCCAAATGCAACCTGCAACACAACAAGCGGCAGCCAGCCCGGCAACGCAAGCAACGGCGTTCCGGTAACCGTGTAAGCAAGTGCCTCAAAAACACATAGGGCCAATGCAAATAGCTTCTGTAGGCTCTGAAACTTTGCCTTGTCAGCTGGATTAGTCAAGTCAACCTTGATGAACTTCGCTCCCACAAGCAATTGCAGGATAATTGAGGCAAGCACGATTGGGCCAATTCCCGCACTGATAAGCGTGCCCATGTTGCTTGCAAGGATTGTCTGCAGCCCTGCCAGATAGTCCGCTCTTGCAACGTCAAGCCCGATAAGGGTGATGTTTCCCATTATGAAGAATATCACCAGTGCGAGGCTTGTCCACATCAGCTTTTTTTTGAGTGGAACTTCACCTGTTGGAGGCTTAACCTCTGGCAGCATCTTGAAAATCGGCTGCAGTGAATCGAGCAAAGTCATAACACAACACTAAACCTGATTATTTTTCTTCCTCTTTATTTTTTTCCTTTTCTTCTTTGGCCTTTTCTTCGTTCTCCCACGTCTCAATACTGCTTTCGCCCTTCACAGCCTCTTCTTTTCCTTCGGCTTCTTCAGCCTCAAAGGGCTCCTCAAAAATGCCTTTTGCCTTTTCAATCTTTTCAATGGCTTTCTTGCTTGCCTTAACATTTCTCACAATCCACTTCTCTTCAAGGTTGCCCCTTGAAAGAAGCTTATCAAATTTAATGACCTTGCCGTCAACAACTGTGGCATTGCCCTCTTTCATGGCCTTTCCCTTTTCCAAAAGCCCTGGCATTGCCTGCACAAGCAACTCAATGTTAAATGCCTTGACCACCTTTCTTGACAGGAGCTTTCTCTTCTCCTTTCCAAACTTTCCGGCATACTTGCTGAACTTGTGCTTGTGGGATCCAGCCAGGCCTCGTCCGCCCCTGCTTCCGGCGCCTCTCCTGTTCTTTGTGTCGCCGTTTCCCCTGGTTCTCTCGCCAAGATTCCTGTTAATCTTCTTCCTTCGCCTTACAACCATTTCAAATCATCCTCTTAATAAGCGTGGTTATGTCAGATGCCCTGTATCCTAGAGCGCCGCCAACACTGTATCCCTTCTTTATGCCTGCTCTTTCATAGCCCTTCTTTGGTGGGGAAAGCCTGAAAACTGGCTTTACGTCAAGCTCTTTCAGCTTCTTTTTTCCCTCAAAGACGGCCTTTGCAGCCTCGTCAAAGCCCTTGAACTTGTTTTTCTCCAAAAACTCCTTTCCGAGCTTTTTGTTTCCTGCCAATCTGCCCCTTTTCTTAAAAACTAATGCAAGGGTTTCAGCGTCAATCTCCCCGAATGTGGTGTAGGCCTGAACCTTGTTCAGCATGCCCCTCTGCTTGTCTTCAACCAGCACAAGGTGGTTTACCCTGTCAAGCCTGAGCAATTCAAGCGTCTTTTTTATCTGGGGCAAAACATTGACACTGCCCCTAACCCTTATCGCTGCAAGCATTCAAAATCACTGCTCCTTTGCTCCCTTTTTTTCAATGGCGTCGCTGACCTTCATCTTGGTTGTTTTGCTCAGGGCATCGATTGCTGCCTTTGCAAAATTAAGCCTGGTGTCTGTCGCACCCTTGACCTTTGTCCAAACATCCTTTATCCCTGCAAACGCAAGAACGTCCTTTATGGCGTCTCCTGCAACAAGGCCTGTTCCTTTTGGGGCTGGCAGGAAGCTAACCCTGACACTCGCATTCTTGCCCTCAACCTTAAATGGCACGCTGTGCCCGGTTCCGCAGATACACTCCCAGCTTCCGCATCCGGTCCTGACTTTTACCAAATTAAGCTTTGCCTTTCGCGTTGCCTTCTTCACTGCGGGCCATTTCTCCTTGTCCTTTGCCGTTCCAAGCCCGACAAAGCCGTTTTTGTTGCCAACAAGGACTGTAACCCTGAAGCTGAATTTTCTTCCGGCTCTCACAACCCTTGTGGTTTTCCTAAACTCAATCATTTTTTCTTCAAGCGGAAGCAAAGAATCAACAATCTCCGATTCCAAGACAGGCAAATTTGCCTTAAGTATCTCGTCCATGCTGGTTATTTCGCCTGCAAGAACTTTTTTTCCAAGCGCGGTTTTCGGAACCCATTTGGCAAGATTTCTTGCCCTAATATCTTCCTGGCTTTCCCTCGGCGCCCGCTTTCTCCTCTGTTGCCTTTCAACCATCTAAATCACCATCTTTCTTTGATTTCAAAATCTCCTGCTTTGCTTTTTCAAACATTCCAGTAACCGGCTTCTTTGTATAATCCTCAACGTGCTTTCCGCTTGCCCTTTCCTCGCCGGGCAGTGCCTTGGGGTTGGCCTTTATTTTCAGGCCTGCGTCCAAAGCGCCCTTCAAAACGCTTGCCCACCAGCTTTTGTGTACTGGTCTTGCAAACCCAATATCAAGTACGGCTTCCCCTATCTTGGCCTGCTTTGCCTTCACGCCTGCAAGCAATCCTGTAAGATAAGCCGCAGCCAAATTTTTCTTTCCGGCCTTCCAGCCAAATTTCTCAAGCTGCTTGCTGTTTACATGCACCTTGGTCTTGTCACCCTTGCTGTCATACTCAATCAGCTGTGCAATTATGTACAGGTTGGTTTTTCTGGCAACGAGCCTTGGCTTCTTGCCTTTGAGCAGGGCCAGCCTCTTCTTGTAATTGGTCTTCCCTTCTTTTCTTCTCCGGAACGGAGTTACAAAAGTGCTTGTTTTTCCCATATTACTTTCCCTTTTTTCCTTCAACTGCTGCTTTCAGGTACTTCTTTCCCTTGAAGTATCCTCCTTTAACCATCCTGTACAGGCGCCTGTAGCCAAGCTTTTCAACAGCTTTTGGCTTTTCCTTCTTCATCTGCTTCAAGAGCTTGCGCTGGCTCCTCACATTCTTCATCCAGCTTTCCTTCTTTTCACTCCTTGCCTTCTTTGTTCCCTTTCTCTTTCCTTTTCCTCTTTTTCTTCCCTTTTTCCTCTTTTCGCGCAGGATTCTTGCCCTTCCCCTGCTTTGGAAGTTCTGCTTCCGCTTCTTTATAACCTTCTCTTTGATAAGTGCCCTTATGTCCTCTTTTGTCATGGCTGACTTTACCTTTTCCTGCTGTTCAGGATCGAACCAAACACGGTCATTCCCACAGTTCAAAAGCTCTGCGGCAATTTTCCTAACTCTTTCCTCTCGCATCAAATCACCTGTTCAAAACCACTATCTTCAGTTCGTCAGCCTTTTTCAGCATCTCAATCTTCTTCTTTAGTCCAATCGTTCCGGAAATCCTTGCAGCAATCCTTTCCTTCTCTTTTTCCAGCAATAGCAGCTCCTGCATATTCTTTACATGCTTTTCAGCGTACCCTGATGGGTGCAAAAACCTTATCTTTTTCGGCCTGCTGTATCCACTGCCTGGAACCAAACCGTCCTCTTTCTTGAAATAAATGTCAAGCCCCCTTGGCTTTCTCCACTTCTGCCACTTCTCAGTGCTTATCTTCCTTACACTTCCCCTCTTTCCAAACCTGCCCCTGAACATTCTCCTCTTCTTTGCCCTGACAAGCTCTGAAAGTTTCTTAACTTCCTTGCTCTTCTTGATAATTGGCTTTTTAGGCTTTTTGAACTTCTCCGAAGGCTTCTTTTTCCTCTTTTCTTCCTTTGCAGCCTTTTCCTTGTCTTTTTTCTCAGCTTTTCCTTCCTTTTTCTCCAGCTTCTTTCCCTTTTCAGCTTTAGCCGCAAACCCGGCTGGGGTTGGGCCATCTTCGCCTTTGGCTCGATGCCCCTTCTTTTCTTCGGCCTTCTTCACATTTTTTTCGGCCTTGTAACTGGCCTTTTCTGCTTTCACAGCCTGCTTTTTCTTCGGCTCTTCTTTCCCTGCCTTGTGCACGGCTTTCTTCTCGTCCTTCTTTTTGTCAGCCATTTTAATTACCTTCCTTTTCTTTCTCTTGGAAAGCTTTTTCAACTATAAAAATTCCGTCCTGGTAAATCCTTGTGTCCTTTCCCTTGACTTTGGTTGCGTTCTCAATGTTTGCAGTTGTCTGGCCGGCCGCGTTCTTGTCAGTGCTTGTTATCATTACCTCTTTTCCTTTCACCTTAACGGCAACGTTTGGCAGAATCTTGGCTGTCCTGGTTTTCTTTTCCCCTACAAAATTGTTTATTTCAAAGACATTGCCTTTCACCGAGACATTCATTGGAAAGTGGCTGTAAACAATAGTCATCTTGTAGCTAAACTCCTTTTCCAGGCCAGAGGCCATGTTCTTCACGTGTGAGGCAAGGGTGCCTGTCAAAGCGTTCATTCTCTTTGAGGATGGGCTGCCCCTGACAACTACTTCGCTGTCCTTTGCCTCGAAGGAAATTCCCTCTGCCTTGAACACCCTCTCGGCTTGCTTGCCGTTTCCGCTAACAAGAACCTTTTTTCCGTCAACGCTTGCGTTAAAGCCTTCTGGCAGGAAAACCCTTTTTTCAACAAATGTTTCAGCCATTGCATTCAACCTCTAATAAACAAAAGCTATGAGCCTTCCTCCAATTCCTTTTTCCTTGACTGTCTTGTGGTCAAAGACACCCTGGGGGGTGCTGACAACAAGCATGCCCACATCTCTTGCAGGCAAATACCTTTTCTCAAACTTTTCAAACTTGTTCTTTTTCACTGCATACCTTGGCTTTATTGCCTTGCAATCGTTGATTTTTCCAAGCAAGCCAATCTTGTACAGGCCGTCTCTTCCATCCTCTATGAACTCATAGGACGAAATATAGCCCTTTCCCTGCAGCACTTTGAGGACTTCTCCAAGCAGCTTTGAAGCCGGCCTGTAAAAACACTCTTTTTTTGCCACAGTGTCACTGTTTTTGATTGCGATTAACGCATCTGCTATCGGGTCTGCCAAACTCATCTCATTTCACCTAGTCAAATTTCTTAAAGCCGAGTTTTTCGGCTATCTCCTTAAAACATCTCCTGCAAACGTAAAGGTCATATTTCCTAATTACAGCCTGCCTTGTATTGCAGACCCTGCAACGCCTTTTCTTCTTTTCCGCTCTCAGGTCCCTTTTCTCGTCAGTCATTCAAATTCAACCTCAAACTTTTTCTGCATAAAATCCATTGCTTCCTGCTTTACAATTACGTGACCTTTGCCAACCTTGTTTCCCTGAATCTTTCTCCTCTTAATCCTGAAACCCGGCCTTTCAAGGGTAACCAAAACATCAAAGCCCCTTACTCCAAGCGCCGGGTCGTATTTGACGCCTGGGAGGTCAATGTACTCGTGGATGCCGAATCCAAAGTTGCCCTGATTGTCAAAGGACTTCTTCTTCAGGGCATTGTCCTTTGCGCTCAGAGCCCTCTTCAAAAAATCTTCTGCCTTCCTGTTTCTCATCGTAACCTTCAGGCCTATTGGAAGCCCTGGCCTGATTCCCCACTTGGGCTGCCTTACCTTGCATTTGGTCTGGATGGACTTGCAGTTGGTAATCTTCTCAATTATCTTCTGGGCGTTCTTCATTTCCGATGGCTCCGGGCCGACACCCATGTTTACCGTAACCTTCGCAATCTTCATGCTCCTCATCTTGTTTTCTGAATCCATTCAATGTCACTCTACCCTAATCAATGGCTTTGAATCTCCAACAACCACAATGTTTGACTCGACTGTCTTAAACTGGCTTTCTCCTGCTTCAAGCAAAACAAGCTTTGGCCTGGTCATCGTTCCCGGCGTAATCTCTTTTATATTTGCAACCTCGCCCATGTGGGTTCCGTCAACAACCAATGCAACCTTTCCTGGCTCCAGCTTTATCACCTTCAGAATCTTTTGTTTGGGCACCTGGACCAGGAGACTGTCTCCAACGGCTGCCTTGTTGCTTTTCTCGTTAAAGGAGCGTCCGTCGTTGGTTGCAAGCTGAATCAGTTCCTTTGAAACAACTTTCTTGCCAACGACCTTGCAAATCTTTTCTCCACTGTGCTTGTCCTCTTCCAAAACAATAATCTTTCCCTTTTTACTGAACAAAACCCTGTAGGTTTTTTCCTCCGGCACTATTGTAATAATGTCAAACAGGCCTACTGGCAGTCTGTTGTCCTTCACAATTTTGCCGTCAACCAAAATCCTGCCTGCTGTCAAAACCCTCTTGGTTTCCTTCATATTTTTCGTTATTCCGATCAAATCCCTCAAAACAAAGCCAAGTGCAACACTGTTCCTTTTCTTGTGCGGGCCTGGCTTGGCCTTGACATTCCAAGTGTACGCTTTCCTGTGCAGCGGAATTACCTTGCTTGCAGCAAGCCTTTTTTCAGTTTTGTTCTCGCCCTTTTTTGCCATTCAATTACACCTTCTTTTCCTTGATTTCCTTTTTCTCAGCGTGGTCTTCTTCCTTCGCTTTCTCTTTTTCCTTAATTTTTTCCTTGTTCTCCTCTTTTTCCTTCTTTTCACCGACTTTCTCTTCGCTTTTTACTTTCTTGCCCCTAAAGCGCTTTGCATCGTTCCTGTCAACGTCAATGACCAGCAAGTTTGAGGCCTGGACCGGCAGTGGGATTTCCTCCCCGTTTGCCTTCTTTCTCACAAGCTTGTCAACAAAGACAGTTCCCTTCTTGTAGTTAACTGCAGTAACCTTTCCTGATTTGCCTTTCTTTCCACCCCTCAAAACCTTTATGCTGTCGCCTTTTCTGAGCGAAACAGCTCTTTTGCCAATGCTTTTCCTGAGCTTCTTGTCAAGGTGTGCTGCAAGGCCCTGCTGTTTCTTGTGTATGGCCCTGTCGTAGTGGGCTTTCCTTTGCTTCTTTGGCTTGCTTGATTTCACGCTTTTCATAAAAAACACCTTAAATCACGGCCGAGGCAATTCCGGCAATCTTTGGGAATCTTTCCCCAACTTCCTTTGCAATTACTCCCTTTATCTCGCTTGCCTTTGGAACGCCCTTTTCGTCAACCAGTACAACCGCATTGTCCTCAAACTTGACCCTCATGCCGTTTGGCCTCCGGTACTCCTTTTTTACGCGGACAACTACTGCCCTTTCAACCTTTTTCCTGATTTCTGGTTTTCCCTTTTTGACAACAACGTTGACCATGTTTGCAATGCCTGCCTTTGGGTTCATTCTCTTGTTTCCCTTGAAGCCGAACACGCTGATAATCTCAACAATCTTGGCTCCGCTGTTGTCTGCGCAAATGCATCTTGTCTTTTGCGTCAAGCCCTTGGTCACATTGCTGCTAATTGCCTTCATCTTAAATCACTAAAATTCATTCTTTTTTTTCTTCTTCCTGTTTTGCCTCTGCAGGCTCTTCAACTTCCTCTTTGGCCTCTGCGTTTTCTTCACCGGCTTCCTCTTCCTGTGCCTCTTTTTCCTTTTCCTTGTTCTCCCAGCCTTCAATCTTTTCCTCTTTCACTGGCTCTTCCTGCTTTTCGGCTTCCTTTTCGTCGGATGCCTGCACAGTCTCTTCCTCTTCTGCCTTCTTTCTCCTGTTGTCCCGGAAAGTGTCCTCTTCAACCTTTACGCTTTTCTTTTTGCCTATAATCTCCAAAACCACGAAGCTTTTGGTCTTGCTCAGTTTTCTTGTTTCTCCAAGTCTTACGACGTCGTGCTCTTTTGCTCCGATGCAGTCTGGGTTGTGCGCGTAAATCCTGCTCTTGGATTTTTTGTACCTTTCAAACTTTGGCACAAATTTTACAATTGTCCTTTCAACCACAGCGGTCTTGCCTGGCTTTGCGCTAACCACTGTGCCTGTAAAAATGGTTCCCCTGACACTTATTTGCCCGTGATTTGGGCATTTTGGATCATTGCATTCAGCCATTCTTCTTTCCTCCAAAATACTTTATCCTATCCTCCGGTCTCTGCAAGAGCTTGCTGCAGTCAAGCAAAACCTTTTCCTCTCCTAATTTTACCATAAGCTTCACTTCCCTTTTCGGGATTCTTTTTTCTCCTTGTTTTGTTTCAATAACCACCAAATTCTTTGTCTCGTCAACAATTTTTCCTTTCACTCCAAGTCTGCTTTTGTCGGTGCTTTCGGCAACTTTCGCCTGCAGGCCAATCCATTCGTGGCATGCAAGGTTTCCTTTTCCAATGCAGTAATTTTTTGATTTAAGCATCAATTAACGCCTCTTTAAAGCCCTGTTTCAGCAGCATCTCCTTTGCCTTGTCCCTGTGCTTTCCCTGCAGAACAATTTCTCCGTTCTTCAGGGTTCCGCCACAAGCCAGGCTCTTCTTAAGCTGCTTTGTAAGGCCCTCTCCATTAACATCCCTGCCCAAACCACTTATTATAGTCACAGTTTTTCTGAAACGCCTGTTGTCAATCCTG
>JAFCBY010000040.1 GCA_017610485.1 Candidatus Falkowiibacteriota bacterium | reverse complement strand
CAGCCTACACCGTACAAAATCGTGCCATTGCCTGCAATTCCCAAAAAAATAGTCCGGCTCTTTTCCATCAAGCTGTTTTACCAGCTCGTCTGCAACACTTTTTATTGCGTCCAAGGTTTCTCTTACCTGCGAATGGTTTACGCAGTAAAGCATTTTCTTGCCAGAATCCTGTTTCCTTTCCGCCCTGTTTTTGGCAAGTGCTTCCTTCATTGCATTGCTTGCCCCAAACACACCCCAGCCGTGCTTTTCTTCGCTTGCAATTACGACTTTGCCGCACTGTGCCCTTGACAAATTTTTGCGGGTTTCGGTGATTTCTGCAGGAAGGAAGGCAATTGTTTCATATCCCAACTGTTTCGCAAAGTATCCAAATGCAGGAGTTGCGTTTCCAGAGGAGGTTTCAACCAAAACAAATTCTTTTGGATTTATTCCAATTCTTTCCAGGCAGCGAAGCAGAAATGGGTAAACCCGGTCATAGTGGCTGCCGGTGGGCTTGTTTTCAAACTCGCTCTTTATGAAAAGCCTGTTGCCATTCGAAAGCCAGTCCACAATCCTAAGTGATGTCTTGCCAGGAATTTTCAAAAGCCTTTCAAACAGCTCTTCCCGGCTTTTAGGCAGATTAACAAGCCCCTTTTCGGGCTTCCATTTAAGGGGCTTTGCACCCTCTTCAATAATGCTCCTTACTTGCATTCCATTACTTATTCGTTGGTTTCATTAAAAAAGGTATTGAAGTAAAAGCAGCATGGTTCACATCCCAAATTAGTCAGGCTTTGTTTGGTTTGCTTTGCCAAGGCGTTACCTATAATTAATTTGCAGGGCTAATAATAGTGGAAAGTTTTTTTCCACCCCCAACACGAATTGTTTACAGCCCCAACACATTGGAAAGCAGGCTAGAGAGGCTCAACTGCGAAGCAGTTGAGGTTTTCGAAGTCTTCGCGAACCTTTTGCGCGTGAGCGGAAAAGGTTCACCGGAAGCCTGCTTTGAAAGGCTTTAATAAGTCTAAAAGGGGAATTTATTTAAAGAGGGGAATGGATGGCTTTTGAGGGAAAGACAATAACTGATACAGAAAGCCCTTACGTTAACAAGTTCTTGGAGTTCCTCGAGGCAAACTACAAGAAGGAAATTGAGCGGCTTGTTGGAAGCTATCCTGACAAGAGAAGTTTGGATGTTGACTTCAGGGTTCTGGAGCAGTTTGACATAGAGCTGGCTGACGCCCTTCTCGACGCCCCTGACACCCTTTTGGAAACTGCGGAGGAGGCAATAGAGCAGATTGAGATTCCGGCTTTGGAAATTGAAAAATTTGCTCCACACATCAGGTTCTTCAACCTGCCAAAGGAGCACGAGCCGCTTGTTCGCAACATTGGGGCAAAGCATTTGGGAAAGCTCATTGCGGTTGAAGGGGTTGTAAGGCAGATTACAACAGTTATGCCAAAGCTCGAGATTGCGGTCTGGAGATGCAAGCACTGTGGCAACACCTACAAAAAGCCCCAGGACGGCCAGCAGCTGGCAATGCCATCCTTCTGCGAGTGCAGGCACCGTGACTTTGACCTTGTGCCAGAGCAGTCTGAATTCATTGACAACCAAAAGATTCAGATTCAGGAGCCGTTGGAAAAGTTAAAAGGAAATGAGCAGGCTTCAACCCTCGACATTTATGTTTCCGACGACCTTGTAAACAGGATAAGCGCTGGGGACAAGACACGGTTTTGCGGGGTTCTAAGGCTCTACCCTCCAGAAAAGAAGAAGACTGTTTACGGCAGGTACCTTGAGGCACTTCACCTGGAGGAGACGCAGCGCGATTTTGATGAAGTGGAGATTACACCGGATGAAGAAAAGGAGATTAGGAAGCTTGCAGAGGACCCCAAAATTTACGAAAAGCTTGTCAAAAGCGTTGCCCCTGCAATCTACGGGCATGAGACTGTCAAGGAATCAATTATCCTGCAGCTTTTTGGTGGCGTGAAGAAGACTCTGCCAGGAAACCAGGTTATTAGGGGAAACGCCCACGTTTTGTTGGTGGGTGATCCTGGTACAGGCAAATCACAAATCCTTCAAGCAACACACAACATCGCGCCAAAGAGCATTTACACCGCGGGAAAAACGACTAGCGGGGTGGGCCTGTGTGTGGCACCAGATTCAATGGTGTTAAATGGCAACGGCTTTAAGAGAATTGAGGACTTTGTTGAGGAAAATTTTTGCAACAAAGAAGCGGTTGAAGAAATTCCAAATGCTTGGGCAAACGACTTCGTTGGAAGGAACTCTTGCCTAAACCAGAAACTGAAAATGGAAACCGGAAAAATTTACAAGATTTGGAAAATAAAGGCACCTAAGAAAATGGTTAGGCTTAGGACAAGACTTGGGAAAGAGCTAGAGCTTACCAAGAATACGTCCCTTGTCAGAATAAAGAACAATAAACTTGAGTGGGTTAAGTCAGCTGACTTGAGAAAAGGCAACTTTGTAGCATGTCCAAGAGCTTTACCCAAAGGAAGCAAAAAAAATGTGCCTACAATTAAGTTCATTGCAAAGGACAAGAATGTGAAAGTAAAGGATAATGTAGCAGACTTGTTAAAGGAAATTACTGATTGTTTGGTGAAAAAGTATGGAACACTGCAAGAAATTGCCAAAAAAATTGGCAAAAGCAGGGACACACTTTATGCTATTCGAAACAAGAACCATTATCATGCAATTTCGCTTAGTAATCTTACTACGCTTTGTGTAGAAGCCGGTTTCAGCACAGCGGAGTTGTCAAAGCATGTTTCCGAAGTCTTTGTAAGCCACGGAAAACCGATGAAGATACCACGATACCTAGATAATGAAAAACTTGCATATTTGGCAGGCCTTGCGCTTGGAGATGGAAGCCTGTATGAAAGAGATGATGGCACCTCAACCATAAGAATATTCAGCAGCACAGAGCAGTTGCTACAAGAGATTGACAGCATATCCCTAGAACTTTTTGGACTTGAACCAGAAAAAATTGACGACGGTTTTAGGGTTCCTGCAAGGAGAATAAAATACAGGGTTGTCTGCGAAATACTAAAAGCCTTTGGATTGAACAAGGACAAAGCGAAAATAAGAATTTCACACACTGCAACAGAAATGCCAAACAATGTGCTAGCAAAGCTGTTGCAGGGGCTCTTTGACACAGATGGCTGGGTAGTCATTGGAAAGGGATACTCTTCAAGCGTTGGCCTCAGCACAATAAGCAAGGAACTTGCAAAAAGCCTGCAACTGGCATTGCTAAAATTTGGCATTCAGAGTAAGCTGAGAAAAAGGAAAAGAGCTGGCAAAATTTCAATCGGAAAAAAGATTACGGTGAAAAGCAAGCACGACCAGTACTATGTTGAAATCAGAGGAAAGCAAAACATTGGACTGTTTGAAAAAGACATTGGATTTAACTTAATTGAAAAAAAGAAGAAACTAAAAGAACTCATTTCCCTGCTTTCAGAAGCAAAAACAAAC
This sequence comes from Candidatus Falkowiibacteriota bacterium, assembly GCA_017610485.1. GTDB lineage: Archaea > Iainarchaeota > Iainarchaeia > Iainarchaeales > JAFCCL01. The sequence goes on along the minus strand of JAFCBY010000040.1, from coordinate 5,523 downwards.
ATTGATATGGTTCCGGAAATTCAGGGCCTTCTCAAAAAAGAAAAAGCAAACTGGGTTTACAGCAGTGGAAGGTCAAAAATTTCAAGAAAAAAACTACAAGAGTTTGTGAACAAAAAAGGCTTAAAATCAGGTCTCTTAAAACAGCTCGCGGAATCAGACCTAATTTGGGAAGAGATTGTAGAAAAAAAGGTCTTCAAACCAAGCTACGAATTCGTTTACGATTTCTCCATAGAAAAAGAACACAACTTCATCGCAAACGGAATCTTTGTACACAACACGGCCTCGGCAGTCAAGGACGATTTTGGCGAGGGCGGCTGGACTTTGAAGGCAGGCGCCCTTGTTTTGAGCAGCGGCGGGGTATGCATGATTGACGAGCTTGACAAAATGGATGCAGAGGACAGGAGTGCAATGCACGAGGCAATGGAGCAGGGCATGATCTCAATTGCAAAGGCAGGCATTGTTACAAGGTTTAAGTCAGACACAAGCATTCTTGCGGCTGCAAACCCAAAGATGTCAAGGTTTGAGCAGTTCACTCCCTTCATTGAGCAGATTAACCTGCCTCCAACCCTTATCTCAAGGTTTGACCTGTTCTTCATGATAAGGGATGTTTTGGACAAGACAAAGGACGAGGCAATTACAGCCCACATTCTCAAGACACACAAGGGAGGGGAAATTCTAAGCCAGTACAAGAAGAAGGGAAAGGCTCTTGAAAAGAAGACCCTGGAGGACATTGAAGCCTTTTCAGCTCCACAGGTTGACCTGGACCTGCTTGGAAAATACATTTCTTTCGCAAGGCAGAACGTTTTTCCGGTGATGAGCCAGGAGGCTGTTCAGGCAATAAGCGAATTCTACATTGGTTTGAGGGACATTGGCAGAAAGGACGGAAGCTATGCTGCTACCCACAGGCAGCTGGAGGGGCTTGTCAGGCTTTCGGAGGCAAGCGCCAGGGTCAGGCTGAGCGACGAGGCAATGAAAGAGGACGCGGAGAGGGCAATTCGCCTGGTTAAGGCATCGCTCAGCGACGTTGTAACAGACCCTGAAACAGGCAAGATAGACTACGACATCATTATGACAGGGCAAACCCACACCCAGGTAACCAACATGCGCAAGATTCTCGAAATTGTGAGGGCAAAGGCCCAGGACCAGGAGCTGGTGCCGCTGGCGGAAGTTTTAGGAGAGGCAGAGGGAGCAGGCATAAACAAGGACAGGGCCCGAGACCTCATAGCAAAGCTTGAGAAGAATGGGGAATTGTACAGGCCAAGGCACAATTTCTTGAAGCCCACGCACAAGGACTGAAAACCAAAAGTTATAATAAGACTTTAGGCCAAATCAATAGAAATGGAAAAAAAGTATTTCTTCCATATAAGAAAAGTCGTTCCTGTTGCTTTCATTTTTGGAACAATTCTTTTTGTTGCCATTTGGTTTTGGCTGCTCAGTTGGGGCAAAGAAGAACTGAGTATGGTTGCTAACATCTTTATGCCAATTGTGTTGTTCATTGCAATTACCGGCATAACAGGGCAGTTGTTTGTAAGCCCCAGATGGCACTATGCAAAACTGGCAGAGGATTCAATTTTAATTTATGCAGGACTTCCTTTTCCCACCTGGAACTTCAAGTATTCCGAAATAAAAAAGATTAATTTTTCAGGCGGAAAATTGTGGGGAATTGACACAGGAAAGTACATGCCCTGGCCCATACATTTGAGACTCAAAGAACCGGCGGAATTTATTGGGGCCTTTTCCAGCAGCTATGAGAGAAACACAGGCAGAAAAATTGTCATTGGAAAATAATTGGCTCAGATTACTGGCTTCGCACAAACTATTTAAGCACTAACAGCCTTGTTTTTTCCTATGAACAGGGTTTTTGTTTTTCTCATAGCCATATTTTTGGTGACCCAGCTGCTTGGGATTGCGGTTGGTATTGGCCTGATTCAGGAGATTGAAACAGGGGGAATGGAGCAGCCAACTGTCTTCACAGAGAATCCCGACGACCCAATCAATGCACTCGCTTTAATTGTCGGAATTCTTTTCTTCACAGGGGTTCTCCTCCTCTTTATGAAATTTTTTAAGGGAGCGGGCCTGTTCAGGATACTTGAAATATTTGTGCTGTTTTCTGCAACAGTTATTGCGGCAAGCGCCTTTCTTCCGGAACTCGCGTTCCTGTTTGCCGTACAGCTCGTCGCATTGAAATTGCTGTTTCCAAAAAACGTCTTTATCAGAAACGTTGCGGCAGTGGTTGCCATTGCAGGGGTTGGAGCCCTCATCGGGGTTAGCCTCGGGGTTGTCCCTGTCCTCATTTTCCTAATCCTTTTGTCAGTCTACGATTTTATTGCAGTCTTCAAGACCAAGCACATGGTAACCCTTGCAAAGGGCATTTCTGGGAGAAATTTGGCGTTCAGTGTTGCCCTGCCCTCAAAAAAGCACCAGTTTGAGCTCGGAACAGGCGATCTGGTAATGCCGTTGGTGTTTGCGGTAAGCGTTATGAAGGCCTCGCAGCCACTTGGCTTTCCAAATTTTGTTGTTCCGGCAGCAATGGTTTTGGTTGCCTCGCTGATAGGCCTGCTTTTGACAATCAACTATATCAGGACCAGGATTGGAAAGGCCTTGCCGGCTTTGCCGCCGCAGGCTGCTTTGATGATTGTTGCATGGCTTGCCTCAAAGGCAATCGGGTTTTAATCCCGCCTTTTTGAACGCCTGGGTGTAGCACTAGGTCTGGCTGGCGGTGTTCTAAGGGGCATTGTACCAGGCCTTTGAAGAGCATTCATCTTAGCTTGCGTCTCTTCAAGATTCTCCCTAAGGCGCTTTCTTTCGACATCAGAATGTGAAAGCTTAAGTTGTTGAAGTAAACTAGTTATTTTGTGCCTGACTGTGCCGACCGCGCCCAATGCCCTTGAACGGCCCGGCGTTCTCCCTGTGCCGACCGCACCCTTTGCCCTTGACTGGCCTAGCTTTCTCCTTGCTTGTACCATTTCAAATCCCTTATATATACTCCTTTTTCCACATTTTTAAACCTTTTCAAATGCCAAGAAATGGCTTCAGCCAGGCTAGGGCGTAAAAGCCGGCCAGGGAGATGAGAACATATCTCAGGGTTTTTCCGGCAACCGCTGCCAGGAAAAACTTTTTCGGGTTGTATTTGATTATGCCTGCCGCAATGCCCATTAGGTCAAAGGGAAACGGCGTTAGCGCTCCCAGAAAGATTATTGGAATTCCCTTGTCGGCAAGGTCTTCCCCAATCTTAAAGATTCTGTCTACCTTCTTTTGGCTCATCTTCTGCAGGGTTTTGACTCCAAGCATGCCAAGAATGTAGCCCGACATTTCACCGATGCCTGAGGCCACGCCTGCCACAACACCGACCAGAAGGGCAAAGGAAAGGGTTGGGGAAAAGGCGGCAACCGCTAGCACAATTGGTTCCACCAGAATCGGGAAGAAGATAGTTGCGTTTGCAAACATGGCAAAGAAGAAGAACGCAATCAGCCCAAAGGGCGACACGTAAATGAATTCTGCTATTGCCACAGTGCTTGCAAAGAAAACGTCAAAGACCATGAAGCTATTAGGCTAAGGCAATTAATAATTGTTTTGCATGGGAAAAAAATGGGTTTGCAATTGGAGGGAATTACTTTCTTTGACCCGCTTTTGGGTCAACTGCTTTCCAGTGACCATTGATCATGCGATGGGTTATATTCCTGTAATGCTATGGCCTCCTGGACCTAAGCTGGTTCCGCGAACATAGTGGCCATCTACATAGTCAACAATACCACCCCCAGGAAAAATAGGCTTGTCTGATCTGCCACGGTTGCGGTTTCGTGGGTCTTCGCGCCTTGGGATTCTGCCTACAATGCCCCTAACCAAATATTAGTGCTTTAGCCCTATTTATTCCTTTTCTTTTCCCCCTGGAGGGAAATGGGGCCTTTTGGAAGGCTTTAAAAACGCTTGCTGGGGTGAATTCTTTTAGGGTTTGGGGCAATTGCCTGCAGGCCTGGTTAATTGGTTTGTGGCATATAGGGTTTGTTCTATTGCCACGAATTTCCTAAAGGTTTTTTCCCGTAGGAAAAAAGGTTTTTTTTATGGATTACGAGAAGATGGTTGACAGGCTTTACGCAGTCCTTCCTGCTGAGACAAAGAGGCACGAGCGTTTTGAGATGCCGCAGGCCGAATCCTTTATTCAGGGAAACAAGACCGTTGTCAGGAATTTTGCAAGCGTTTTGAAGATTATTAAGAGGGAGAGAAAGCACTTGTTCAAGTTTCTTGCAAAGGAGACTGCGACAAGCGCAGCAATTGACGACAGCAACAGGCTTGTCCTAAACGGAAAGTTTAGCAGGGAGCAGGTAAACAAGCTTGTGTCAGACTACTTTTCGCAGTTTGTGCTCTGCCCGGAGTGCAAGAAGCCAGACACCAAGGTTGTGGAAAAGCAGGGCGTCAGAATGCTCAAGTGCGAGGCATGCGGTGCAATAAGCAGCGTAAAGGGCCTGTAGGGGGCTGGTTTCAATCTTCTGCAAGGTTCATGGTTCCCTTGGAAAAGAGGTTCTGGCAGTCTGCGACAAAGAGCTCTGCGGAAAGGTTTTGAAGGCAGGAGAAATCGAATTCTCTGTAAGCGAGTCTTTTTACAGGGGAGAAGAGATTTTAGAGCAAGCGCTAAAGGAAAAACTGAAAGAGTTTGACAACGTTAACCTGGTTGGAAACAAGGCAGTTGGAATCGCCTTGGAGGAAAAGGCGGTTGTGTCGGAAAGCGTGATAGAAATTTCCGGAGTAAAGCACGTGCAAATGTTTAAAATATAGGGCGGTGTTTTGTTAACAATGAGCAAACTTTTGTTGGAGAAGAAGGGAAAGGTTTCTGCCGGAATGAATGCCTTGCTGAACTTTACTGCCGCGAGGGTTGAAGGTGGGAAACTGAAAATTTTTGACGACCATATAGAGTTCATACTGCTTTGGTTTAGGAAAAAACTGGATGTTTCTGACATAGATTTTGTTGAGATTAGGGCAAGGTATGCCTTTTGGTTTGCGCACCACGGAAAAACATGGAAATTCCTCAGCTTTTACTGCTCAGGGGACAAGAACAGGGAAGAAATTATAAAAACGCTTAAAGCTTTAAGGATTAAAATAAAGGAAGAGGCAAAGCCGAAACGGAAGCTTTCTCCCTACAAATAAAGACTTTTTATTATAGTTTAATTAAGTTTAAAATATAGTTGAGCAGACTTCAAAAAGAATGGCGAGAGATGGGCGGGCTGAGGCTTTCAACAAGTGTTTTAATCCTGTTCGCTGCATATTTGATTAATGGACTTGAAGAAGCGCCTGGCAAAATGCAGTGATTTTGGGATTGATTTAAGGCAGCACACCCTGCATTTCAGGCTGCTGTCAGAACAGATTAGTGAAGCAGATGTTTTGGAGAACCTGGAAAAGTTGAAGAGCCTGAATTTCAAAAAGTTGTGCAGATATGATGCAATTGATAAGCATAAGTTTAAATTGTATTTCAGGCATAGTAAGAGTACATTCCACAAGTATGTGATTGACATTCGGGATAATGAGAAA
>JAFCBY010000142.1 GCA_017610485.1 Candidatus Falkowiibacteriota bacterium | reverse complement strand
AAAGGTGACTGAATGCAGGATTTTTTTATAATTGTTTTTCTTGTTTTTGTCGGGCAGACTCTGGGCGCCTTGCTCGGGCTTGTCAAAAAGCCGAGCAGAAGCTTCCTGCACTATTCGCTGGCATTTGCCGCAGCAATGATGATAGGAATTTCCGCCTTTGAATTAATCCCTGAAGCGCTTTCAATAGCGCCTTATTACTATGCGCTAATCGGCTTTCTGATAGGGCTTCTGGCAATAGTTGCAATTGACAGGACTTTGCCGCACTTGAACCCGCAGTTGGGAAAAAAGGAAAAGCCAAACATTGAAAGGAATGTCACAATGCTGGTTATAGGAATTGCATTGCACAACATTCCAGAAGGGCTTGCAATTGGCATAGGCTATGCCCTTGACCCTGCACTTGGGCTGCTTATAGTAATGGGCATTGCCCTGCAGGACATTCCCGAAAATATTGCAACAATCGTCCCCCTGTATGCCCTTACGGGAAAAAAAATGCGCTCTTTTGCAATACTTGTCGGCACGGTACTGTTTGAAGTGTTCGGGTTTGCCCTGGGATGCTTTTTGCTCTGCGGAATGCCCCTAAGTGTTTTAAGTGCAGCGCTTGGGGCAGCAGCAGGGATAATGCTGTATATTTCGTTTGAAGAGCTTTTGCCAAGCGCCGAGTTAAGGACAAGCCCCTACAAAAAGGCATTCACCCTGCTTTTGGGCCTTGTAATAGTAGCCTTAATGATACTGGTTTTTTAGGGGAAAAAAGGCCAAAGCAAAGCTTTAAATACTATTATGAGCATATGTTCATTATGGTCAGGCCGAAAAAGGTAAGGTTTGTTGCCTGCGAACCAGAGGTTACTTATTTCAAGCCAAGGGCAATTCCCCTGGCAGAATTGGAGGAGGTAAGGCTCGGCCTGGAAGAGATTGAGGCATTAAAGCTCAAGTTTTTGGAAAAGCTTGAGCAGGAAGAGGCAGCAAAGAAAATGAAGGTAAGCAGGACAACCTTTTGGCGTGTTTTTAACAGTGCGGGCGAAAAGATTAGCGATGCATTGATTAACGGCAAGGCAATAAGAATTGAGGGAGGGCATTATGCCCTCAGAAAGGAAGTGAAATAAGATGCCGTATGGAGACGGAACAGGGCCTTTTGGAAGTTTTAGGAACTGGGTTCCTGTGAATGGAGAAGGAAAGCCAGGGCTTGGCAGGAGGGCTTTCCACGGAAGGCACTTTTACAACAGGCCTTTTGGAATGGGCAGAGGCAATAGGTTTAGATATTATGCAACAGGTGTTCCTGGATGGATGGCGTTTGAACACCTATATATGCAAGGCGGCCAAAAGCCAAGCAAGGAAGAGGCAAAGAATGAGGAAATAAATGCTTTGGAGCAAGAGCTTGAGGCAATAAAGAAAAGGCTTACTGAACTTAAAAAGGAGTGATTGAAATGCTTGGAAGGAAAAGAATGGGCGGCTTTGGACTAGGGTTAGGAGGAAATTGCTCGTGCCCAAGCTGTGGCACAAAGACAGCACACCAGAGGGGCATGCCCTGCGTCCAGCAGAAATGCCCAAAGTGCGGCAGCCAAATGACCAGAGAAGGTTAAACTAAAATGAATAAGCTAGAGAAAGCAGCGATTGTTTCAGCCATTGCGACTGCAGTAATTGCCTTAATCAAGTTTCTGGCCGGAACATTCTTCGGTTCAATTGCACTAATCGCAGACGCGATTCATTCATTTACAGACATAATTGGAAGCATTGCAGTGCTTTTTGGCGTCAGGTTTTCTGACGTCAAATCAAAGAAATTTCCCTACGGGCTCTACAAGCTTGAAAACCTGGTGAGCCTGTTCCTCTCCCTGCTGATTTTCTACACTGCCTTTGAAATACTAAGCAAGGCAATTGAAGCCACAATGAACCCGGTTTTGCAGCAGGCAGGGCCGATTGCAATAGCCGCAGCATTGTTTTCGCTGGTTGTGTCGTTTTTGCTCGCAAGATACAAGTTCAGGGTTGGCAGGGAAGAAAACAGCCCAAGCATGTTGAGCGAGGCCAAACATACAAAGCTTGACGCGATGACAACGGTTGGCGTTCTTGTCGGCGTTACCTTGAGCTTTGCCGGCTTTCCATTCCTCGACCCAATAGTTGGGATACTAATCGCAGTGTTTGTCTTCAAGGCAGGCGTTGAGATACTGCTTGATTCCGCCAAGGTCCTGCTGGACACAAGCCTTGACTACAAAACAATGAGGAAAATTGAGAGAATTGCTGCAGGGCAGAAGGAAGTCAAAGTAAAGGAATTGGTTGCAAGAAATTCGGGAAGATACGTGTTCGTTGACTTAAGCCTTGAAACAAACCTCAAGGACCTGAAGCGTGTTGACCAGCTAAAAAAGCAATGTGAGGAAAAAATAATGGAAGCTATTCCAAGAATTGACAAAATAATGCTTGACATAGAATACAAGAAAAAGGATGTACTGCTTTACGCCGTCCCCCTGGAAAAAAAGAGCAAGGCGTCTGAAATCGCTTCGGAATTTGGAACCGCTGCATTCTTTGGATTGTTTAAGGTATCAAACAAGGAGAAAAAGCTTTTGGAAAGCAAAATAATTGAAAACCTGCATACAAAG
>JAFCBY010000141.1 GCA_017610485.1 Candidatus Falkowiibacteriota bacterium | reverse complement strand
CTGCCTTTAATCTTTTCCGGAAAAATTTGGGCATCCTTGTTCTGCTCCCTGAAAATAATGCCCTTTCTTTTCCAGGAACTCAAATTTTTGGAAGTTGCAAGCGAAGTGCAGACTCCCTCAAATTGGTTTACCGTAACATAGGTCATCAAATAGCGGTTTCCGATCTTTGTAATGCGCGGGTCCTCAATGCCGTACTGGCCCTCCTCCGGCGTCCCGTGAAAGTCCGGCGTTTCCGAAACAGACTCGACGTGAAATCCTGTTTTGTCAAGAATAACTTTTCGCAGGTGCGAGAATGTCTGCAGCCTGCAGGTCTTGTTCTTCAAATAGATAAGGTTGCCGGACTTTCCCACAACGTCGCTTCTCTTTATTTTTTCCCCTAGGGTCTTGTATTGCTTGTTTGAGACAACAACAGGGCACCTCATAAACGGGTCCTTGCTCTGGTGCGAGGTTTCGGCAACCCTTGCAAGCAGCATTATTTTCCTGTTCGGCAGCCTTACTGCGGCCGGGTTTAGGACACCTTTGACAGTCCAGTTCCTGAAAGAGGGTTTCACGTCCTTTGGGCTTAGCAAGAGTTTTTGGTCAACATTCATACCGTTAATAAAAAGCCTTTCAATATTTTAAGCTTTTCCTAAGAGGTAGGCCTTTCTCCTGGGTTCGGGGAACTTTTCAATGGCGTACCTCAGCATTGTGCGCGGCATTACATTGTAATGCTTTTTCAAAAAGCTCTCTTCAACGGCCAAATCCTTTTTTCCTATCTCGCGGAGCATCCAGCCAACGGCCTTGTGGATTAGGTCGTGCTCGTCGTGCAGAAGCTTTTCGGAAATTTTCAGGCAGTCCTCAAATTCTCCCCTGTTGATAAATGCAGATGTTGAAAGCACTGCAATCCTCCGCTCCCACAGGTTGTCCGAGCCAGCAAGCCTGTAAAGAATTCCTTTGTCCCTTTCCAAAAGCCATTTTCCTGCAATCTTTGGCGCGGTCAGGTCCACCAAATCCCAGTTGTTTGCCCTCTTTGCGTTTGCCAAATAGAAGTCAAAGACTTTTTTCTTAGCTGCTTCATCCCCTTTCTCAAACTTTTGGACGAGTATGAGCAGGGCGGCAAGCCTTTCCTCGTGCAGTTTGGAGTAAAGGGATTTCTTCACGCCCCCCAATGCCATTGCGGAAAACTTTTTTGCAATTTTCCTTGTTTTCCCGACCCTTAGGCCGAGGAAGACATCTCCTTCTCCGTACTGGCCTTTGCCTGTCTTGAAGTAGCCCTGCAGTAGCTTGGCTTGCTTTGGGTCTGCAAGCTTTTCAAGCTCTTTCCTTAAGCCTTCCATGTAGAACAATTGGCAAAATTCTGCTTAAAAATCGTTCCCTTCCCAATATTTCTGCCAATGATAGTTTGGCAACAGGCACAGGCCTTAAAAATTTCAGCCTGCTTTAAAGAACTTGTTCAAAGGATAATCGCACATGGCTCTTTCTATCAAAAACATTTCAATCTCCTTTGGCAGCAGGGACCTTCTTGTAGATGAAAGCGTGGGAATTGCGGACGGCTCCAAAGTGGGACTTATCGGCAGAAACGGCTGCGGAAAAACAACGTTTCTCAAAGCAATTTTGGGCCAGGTGGACTACAACGGCAAAATTGAGTTCAACGGCAAGGCGGCTTACTTTTCCCAAGACGTTGATTTGGACCCTCATAAAACAGGGTGGCAGACAGTTGGGGAAAGCGCAACAATCCACCACCAAGACCGGTCTGAGAAAAAACTGCACGAGATTGAGCAACTTCTTTCACGCCCGGACGTCTGCCAAGACAACGACAAAGTAAGCAGGCTAACGGAGCGCTACGTGAAACTGCAGGCCGAAATTGCAAAGTATAAAACCACCAAGCCCACCAACAAAATAAAATCTGCGCTGCAAACTCTGGGGGTTAAAGACTCCTGGCTTGACCAGCCCATTGGATCGCTTTCCACAGGGCAGCGCGCAATCATTTCCCTGGCCCAGATTTTGTCCTCCGACGCGGATTTTTTGCTGCTTGACGAGCCAACCAACCACCTTGATTTTAAGCGCTTGGGCATTTTGGAAGAATACTTGCGAGCCTTCAAGGGAACAGTGCTAATGGTCACGCACGACAGGTATTTTTTGGACCGCGTGTGCGACGCCATTCTAAAAATAGAGAAAGGAAAGTGGATCAAGTACAACGGCAATTATTCGGCGTATGTGAAAACGCGCGAGGCAACATTCAAATCCCAGGAAACAGCCTACGCGCAGGAAAAAAAATACCTTGCCATTCAAAAGGACAAAATAGCACGAATTGGCAAAAGCCCCCAGAAGGTCAAGCAGGGAAAATACCGCGAAAAACTTTTGGAAAGGCGCAAAATTGTTGAAAAGCCGGACATGGACCGGTCAAAATTCAAAACACTCTTTGAAGCAACACAACTCCACTCTGTTGTGGTCTTGGAACTGGACAACCTTAGTGTTGGGTATGAAAAGCCACTCATTTCCCACATCGATTTCAATGTGGGGGTTGGCCAGCGGACTGTTCTAATCGGGGAAAACGGATTGGGCAAAAGCACGCTCTTCAAAACAATTGAAGGGCGTGCTCCTGCACT
>JAFCBY010000140.1 GCA_017610485.1 Candidatus Falkowiibacteriota bacterium | reverse complement strand
CTGGAGTAAAACGAAATTACTTCAGGGGCATTAAAAACAAATGTCAAAACTGAAATAACACTAATAATCAACACCAAGGCCCAGCCATAGGTCATCAAATACTCCAAGCCAGCCTGTGCCCCAGAAACATTATTCTGTTGAGTCATTTTTTCCAGTAAAAGATAGTGCATTCAAATATTTATTGTTTTGCTATGAGTTTTTCCATGGTAATTTTAAGGGCGCTGTTTCCCTTCAAAAGCTTCCTTTTTGCTTTGGGGTCTGCTCTGACTCGGTCGCAAGCTTTTGCAGGGCCTCTTTCTTCGCCTTTGCAATTATGGGTGCAGTTCGGGGCCTGTCGACCTTTAGGCGCACAAGCCAGCTTATTTGCTCAAGCCTTGCCTCCTTGTCAAAAAGGGGCTTGCTTTTGACTGTTGCAATAAGAAGAAAGATTGCCCAAAGGAACATTAGCACTGCAACAATAAGCGGAAAGAAAACCGACTCGTCCATCATTATTCGGCCTAAGACATCCCTTGGAAGGATTGCAGTTGGGTCCGAGAACAATAAGTAGAGAACAACAAGCTGGTTCAAGACAAACATCCCTGAGAGGGCAGCGCACATGTAAAAGCCTGCCTTGATTCTCTTGTCGAACAATAAGAATGCTGTCAGGAAAACCACAAGAATCCCGCTTAGGAGAATTGCGTAGGGGTAAAAACTGGAGCCACTCAAAAAGGTCATGCCCACGATTAGGGCCAAGAGCGTGAAAAACATGAACGCCCAAAAGAGGCCCAAAGCCCCCCTCCAATAAACAACCGGTTCCATTTCAATAATTAAAATGCTTATTCCCTTATTTAAGTCTTTTGTTTGATCGGAAAGCATTTTTATAATCTTTTGAACAAGAATTAGTAAGGTGTAATGCTTGAGCTTGATTCAAATGTTTCAAAAAGAGGACAAAAAAAAGCACTCTCTGGGAGTGTGCATTCCCGACATGCGGAAAAGAAGCCTTGTAAGCGAAGACGAGAAGGCGGCCGAAGAGCTAACCTCCAAGACAGCCTTCAGGGTTTCGGGCATTTTTCAGGTGCAGGACACCCTAATGGCAAAGGGCACTTTGTTCAAAGGGGTTTTGAAGACAAAAGCAAAGCTGAAGTTTAATGACGTCAAGATGACCGTGAAAGAAATCCAGGTCGAGGGCAAAGACTGCGAGACCATAACAGTGGGGGAAAGCGGAGCACTCTTCCTCAAGCCAGAGAAAGGAAAAAGCCCAATCATAAAAATCGACGACATACTCGAATTCTAGCAGTGGGAGAACCCTTAAATATTTGACCATTTCTAAGATATTAAGCCCAGGCACGGGTAGGGAAGCGGTCAAACCCGCAGGACTCAAGATCCTGTCGCTTAGTGCGTTCGGCGGTTCGAACCCGCCCCCGTGCAATCAAAAATTAGTAATCAACTACTTCCAGGAATAGTTCGGGCTTTCACATGCGGGTGAGAATTTGGATTGTTTTTCAGCAGCCGCCAAAGGCGTCTGCACAAAGGTCACCGCAGTTAACTCCGCCAGAAGAATCGCACTTGCCACACTGGTTTCCAGAGCCTGTTGCCAAATCCGAATACAGCATAAAGCCACAATCAGATACGCCTGTTGCATCATTGTTTAGCAGGGTTATAGACGCACCACTTATCACCGTACCAAGAACATAGAATCCGGCCTGCGACATCTGGTTCTGGACTGTGACAGGAAAACGGAAAAAAAGGCAGTAAAGCAACTGAAGACTATTTTCCAGTGCCAAAATAATTAGGGCTTTCCTCAGTAATGTTGATATCGTGCGGGTGGGATTCCTTGACTCCGGCTGTGGTGATTTCAACCCAGCTTGGCCTTGTGCGAAGGTCCTCAATATCCTTTGCACCCACCAAGCCCATTCCACTCCTTAAACCGCCGAGAAGCTGGAAGACCATTTCTTTGACCAGGCCCTTGTAGGGAACAATTCCCTCAACACCCTCTGGCACGAGCTTGGAGGCGTCCTCGACATTGCTTTGGAAGTAGCGTTCCTTGGAACCCTCCTGCATCGCGCCCACAGAGCCCATGCCCCTGTACTGCTTGAACTTCCGGTTGTAGAGGAAGATTGTTCTTCCAGGGGTTTCCTCGCAGCCTGCGAAGAGAGAGCCAAGCATTACCGAGGAAGCGCCCGCTGCCAAGGCCTTTACGATGTCGCCGCTGTAGCGAATTCCGCCGTCGGCAATAATTGGAACGTTGTGCTCTGAGGCAGCCTTGCTGCACTCGAGAACAGCGGTGAATTGTGGGACTCCAACACCGCTTATGACGCGGGTTGTACAAATCGCCCCAGGGCCGACACCAACCTTTACTGCGTCCGCCCCGGCAGAGGTTAAATCGCGAACCGCTTCTGGTGTTGCAACATTTCCGGCAATTAGCTCAACGTCAAACTCCTTCTTGTAGCGCTTTACTGCGTCAACGACCATTCTGCTGTGGCCGTGCGAAGTGTCAAGAACTACGGCGTCAACGTCTGCTTCAATGAGTGCCTTAACACGCTCATCCTCCCTTGGGCCAACAGCGGCCGCTACTAGGAGGCGGCCCTTTTTGTCCTTTGAGGAAATCGGGAACTGAGCCTG
>JAFCBY010000139.1 GCA_017610485.1 Candidatus Falkowiibacteriota bacterium | reverse complement strand
CTACATTGACCTGGTAATACTCCTCGGCAGCCCAAAAAGCATTTCCAGGGCCCTTCAAAGAATCGGCCGTTCCGGGCATCGCCTTCACGACACAGTGAAGGGCCGCATTATCGTCCTGGATCGCGATGACCTGGTTGAATGCTCTGTTCTCCTGAAAAGCGCACTAGAGCACAAAATTGACAAGGTCAAAATTCCCCGCAATTGCCTGGATGTTTTGGCCCAGCAAATCTACGGAATCGCGATTGCGGACAAAATACTCGAGCGCGACTTATTCAAGCTTGTGCGAAGCAGCTATTGCTATTCCTCTCTGCCAAAGCTGGACTTCAACGAAACCATAAAATACCTCACAGGCTATTACTCGAGCCTTGAGCTAAGGCATGTCTACGCAAAGATATGGTTTGATGAGGAAACCGGCATGATCGGCAAGCGGGGCAAGCTTGCTAGGGTTATTTACATGACCAATGTGGGCACAATTCCGGACGAGGCCCGCATAAAGGTCAAGATTGGTACTGCCTCCATTGGCACAATTGATGAAAAGTTCCTTGAGAGAATGCGGCCAGGCGACGTCTTTGTGCTTGCAGGCCAGTCCTATGTCTACAGGTATAGTCGGGGCAACACAATCCAGGTGCAGGCCGCGGGAAAAAGGCCTCCGACAGTGCCATCTTGGTTTTCGGAGATGCTTCCGCTTTCATTCGACCTTGCAATGGAAATACAGCGCTTCCGCGCCCTGATGAATGAGAAATTCGCCTCCAAGAAATCAAAACAGGAAATCACGAAATTCATCCACGCTTACTTATACCTTGACAACAACGCCGCAAAAGCCATCTACAACTACTTCCACGACCAATTCCGCTTCTCCCTTATCCCAAACGAGAAAACCCTTCTTGTAGAATACTTTACGGACGAGCAGAACAAGCGGTTTGCAATCTTCCACTGCCTTTACGGCAGGCGCGTCAATGATGCACTGTCCCGCGTGTTTGCTTACCTTCTGGGCAGGCTTGTGCACAAGGACGTTGAGATAACGATGAACGACAACGGCTTTATGCTGAGCTGTGAAAAGATGCCAATTCAGCAGACCTTCAACCTTTTGAAGAAAAATGATGTGAGAAACCTGGCTGTTCTCTCCCTTGACAAGAGCCTGGTGCTCAGCAGGCGCTTTCGCCACTGCGCAACCCGCTCCCTGATGATTTTGCGAAACTACCGCGGCAAGAAGAAGAGTGTTGGAAGGCAGCAGATGAGCTCCCGCCTCCTGATTCTCGCGGTAAAGCGAATCAGCGAGGACTTCCCAATCCTCAAGGAGGCCAAGCGCGAGGTCCTGGAGGACCTGATGGACATTTCGGCCACAGAGCAGGTCGTGGACTGGATTAACAAGGGAACGCTCAAGGTTGCAGAAAAGCAGTCAGAGGTTCCAAGCCCTTTTGCCTTCAACCTCTTTGCCTGGGGTCATGCCGACATCCTCAAAATGGAGGGCCGCTTAGAATTCATCAAGAGAATGCATGAAAAGGTGAAAAGGAGAATTGCGAAGAACGAGAAATAGCTCTACCATCCTTCAAGTTTCAATCCAGAAATCTTTGAAAAATACCGCTTGTTTCTTGTTATCAGTTTTTGGTTGTGCCTTAGCGCAATCCCAGCAGTTAAAGTGTCCATTTCGCCTATTTTTTCTCCTTTTTTTGAGAGATCTGTCATCAGCTCTGCAGCCATTTTTGCTGCGTGAAAGTCATATTCAAGTAACTTGAGAGTTGAAAGCAACTCCTCTGTTTTCAGGAATTCCTGTGGGTCATTTGATTTGAATGCCCCCATAAAAATCTCTGTGGCAGAAACCGGAGTTACAAAAAGCGGTTTTCTGGCTTCAACAAGCTTCCTCATCTTTAAGATGGCTTCAGGCCTGCACCGGCTTAATTCCACTAAAAAATCGCTTTCAAGGCAAACCATTACAGCTTCACTTTTTTGAACTTGAATCTATTCCTTTTCTTGTAAGCCTCTTCGAGTCCTTCAACAAATTCCTTGCTAGGCTTCCAATTTTCCAAAACATCCAAGGGCGTTTTCACAGGCTTTTCATACATTCCCTTAATCACTTCAGTAAAAGACCTGCCGTTCTTTTGCCTTTTAAGGGTTTCGTAAACTTCGTCACTTACCGAAATCAGCCTGCTAATGTATACATATAGTAACAGTTTACATATATGTATATATAAATATAAAAAGATTTGCTTTATCCCTTTCCCTCCAAAAGAAAATTAGATGGTCATTGGTCTTTTATCCCAATTTAGGAATTCCAAAGGCCGAGAATGCTGCGATTTAGGCCGTACTGGCACCTTTGTGTCCGCAGATGAATTGGTCATATACGCGCCTTTAAATCTTCTTTTTGAGTTGTTCCCCTATCGCGCGCGGCAGGCCAAAGGCCCGCCCTTTAACGGCGCGAAGGAGATGATTTCAAATGCAGACTGTTTTGGGTAGCTATCAGGCTAAAAAAAGTATCGGGAAAGAAGCAAAGTAAAGATACACGAGCAAATTGGATGATGTTCATGTTCACTTCAAAATGCAGGTTCAATGTGTTCAGGAAACGTAGTACTATAAACGTGTGTGAAGCAGGCTTCAGAGAGCTGGAGCGATTTGGATTTGAGTTTGGTGCGTTTGGTTTTGAGTTCGG
>JAFCBY010000039.1 GCA_017610485.1 Candidatus Falkowiibacteriota bacterium | reverse complement strand
ATTTTTTCACTTGCGCTTTTGGCGCAAAAACAAGCAAGGTTTTTTGCCTGGACTTTTGTCCTGACACAATTTTTACCCTTGTCTGAAAGATTTTTTCAAGCTCTTTTTTTAATTGATTGTTTGCCTTTCCCTTTTCGGGTTTTTCACACAGCCTTACTTCCAAGGCTGAGGTCCATTCATCAAAGCCCCCAACAGCAAACTCCTTGCTGCCTGGCTTTGCATGCACCTTCAAAAGGGTGCAGTTTCCCTTTTTTTGAAGTTTTTCTTCAAACCCCTTTTCAACCATCAAAAAGCCAATAAACAACGCTTTTTTCTAAAATTTATTGTCATCAAAGGAAATAAATTCTAAAATTTTTTAATTTCTCCCTAAAAAAGGCATGCTTTCCGCAATGCCCAATTCTAACAAATTAATTATGTATAGTAAAGAATTAAAAGGCTTGGTTTTTTGCCCTTTTTTTCAGCGTTTGCCCTTTCCTCCCCCCAATTACTTTTTATGCAGTTTCGTCTTTTTACAGGTTATGGTTTACCATTCTAAGGGTGCGAATGCCGAAAGGGAGCTAATGCACCTTTTTTTCAAGGAAGGCTTTTCTGTTGTGAGAATTGCAGGCAGTGGCACAAGCCCTTTGCCTGCGCCAGACATCATTGCAATAAAGAAGGGCAGAATCATTGCGGTTGAGTGCAAGGCCCGCAAATCAAGCCATCTTGCAATTACGATTGAGCAAATTGGGGAGCTTACGCAGTGGGTAGCCATTGCTGGCGGAGAGGCTCTTGTTGGCTGGAAGATTCCGCGCAAGGGCTGGTTTTTTCTGATTCCCAGCCAGTTCAACAAGACGGCGAAATTCTTCATAATCAGCCAAAAGAACGCAATGAAGGAAGGAAAAAGCCTCCGGGATGTAATTGGCTGAATTCTTCGGAATTGAATGGTTTGATTTTTTTTATAGGAGCTTGTTTGCTTTTTAAATGTTTTTCAGGGGAATTATTTTATGAGATTTTCTACAGATGACCTGATTCACGAAATAAAGCTGCGCTTGAATGAGACAAAGAGCATCCGCAACAAGGTGCTTTTGAAGAATGCCTTAAAGTCTTTGACCGAGTTAAAGGCATTGAACGAGAAAAAGTTCTAGAACCTAATTCTTATTAGGAAAATCATTGTTACCAGAATGGCGCCAATTGCTCCTGCGGTGACCATGACATCATAGGTTGCATTCACAGTTCCTGTAAGGACAAAGTACGCTGTTGCCGAAACCAGGGCCAGCTCTAATGCAAGCAATAGCGCGCTGATATACCTCATTGTCTTGCTTCCGAGAACCCTTTCCTTGATTGTCCAAACGCTTCTCTCGGTGTTTGAAAGCCTTCCTGAAAGGTCACCAATCTTTGCCTTGGTTTCCTGGTTTAGCTGCAGGATGTTTTTCACGCTTTGGTTAACCCTCGCCTGGAACATGGTTGCCTGGTTTTCAATGAACCTTTGGTCTTCCTTGAACGCGCCCAAGGCCCTTTTTTCAACTTTGTCAATCATTTCCTGCTCTTCTTCCTCAACCTTTTGCTCTATGTACTTAACCAGCCGAGGCTTTTCCTGCTCAAAGTACTCTCTGACCATCTTGTTTATTTCGCTTTGGAGCAGGGCAAAGGTGTCTGCTTCGCCGAGCAAAAGGAGCCTTTTTGCGTCCTTTTCAGCGATGCCCACCTCTTTCAGGGACTTGATTATGCTTTCCTCTGTTTCGCCTGCCTTGACCATTTCCCTTATTATGGAAACAATGCTTGCCTTGCTTGGGGGCCCTGGGTTAACCATTAAAACCAACACAAGTAATAGCGCCTTTTACTTAATATAATTTTCCTGGCCAAAAAAGAAAGCTTAAATAAGGGTTTTAGACATAATAAAAGAAGATGCGAACAAAAATAGTTCTCGGTGCAATCCTTGCATTCATAGTTTTCTCAGCAATCGTTTTTGCCCTGTACCAGCAGCAGGAAGCCCAGCCCATTGAAGAGGAATACGAGCCCGATTTGGGCGAGCTTCCATTCATCGACGAAGCCAATCTAGATCCTGTTGAGCCAGGAAGCGTCCTTGGGAAGTGCGGCACGCAAGCCACTGCCTTTGACAGGGACTTCTGCTGGTTCTTTGAGGCTTTGGATGAGGCTGACCCAGACAAATGCCTTGAGGTTGAGGAAAGGCCGAGGAGAATAGACTGTATCAGGGCGATTGCCCGTGACTTTGAAAGCGAGCAAACACAGCAGGGATTTGAGGACTGCAACGCCAGCTATTATGAGGACATATTTGGCTACCTGGACTGTATTGACGGCCTGGTTCCAAAGATGGGCAAGGAAAAGCTTGCAATTTGCAACGAGTACTTTGAAAATGATGAAACCCAGCGCTACAGGTGCCATGCAGAAGTTGCCCGCGAGCTTTTGGATTACAGCATCTGCGAAGCCATTGAAAAGAAGAACTATAGAGACAACTGCATTTGGATAGTTGATTTAGAAAATCCTCTTGTAGACAACGAAACTTTGGAACCGCCTGTTTTTAACGGCTAGGTACATTTGGGAGCCTGGGAAAGCCAATCTAAAGCAGCCTGAGCTTGCCTGTAAGGTGGTTGATGTCAACTTCGTCAGCTGGCCCAATCGCAATGCAGGTGGGTTCGCCTGGCTTTACCTGGGTTAGGCCTGCGTCCTTAACAAGTGCAGTGGGAAGCATCTTTTTAGCCTTGACAAACAAGTCTAAAAGCGCTTTCTTGTTGTCAATGCGCAGCACAATCTTCTTCATGCCGCTGGAAGTCCATGCACTGAAGGCATGGGTGGAAACCTTGTTTAGGGCGGCAACGCTTGCATGGCTTGCCTGTGCCGCAATCTTGCCGCGGCCCATCTTCAAGTCAGTCCTTACAACAATTGCCTGCTTCAAAGTCATCTCAATCAGCCTAGTTAATTGACAGCCTTTCCCTTTTTATTCCTATAGTCCTCGATTGCCTTTCTCAAAGCGTCCATTGAGAGCACAGAGCAATGCATTTTCTGGGGTGGCAGGCCGTCCAACTCTTTGGCAATTTTTGCCTTATCTATTTTAAGCGCTTCATCCAATGTCAGGCCCTTGGCCATTTCGGTGAGTTTGCTTGATGTAGCCAGGGCGGCCACGCATCCGAATGTTTTTATGCGAGCGTCTTTAATTATCTCTTCTCCTTGCTTGTTCTTCCCTACTTTTATATAAAGCCACATCAGGTCACCACAATTATGCACAGCAAGCGATTTCGTAACATAGGATTTGCTGTCTTCTATTTCCAAATTGTAGACTTCTCCTGCATACCTAATTTTTTCAACACCTGTTATTGGAACAAAAGCCTTATTGTCTGAGAACCAGGAATCGGTAGCAGCAGGTTTCTTAAACTCAAGGTTTTCTTTAAGAATTTTTGCTAGTTTTTTTAGGGACTCTCTTTCGCCGACGTGAATTCTGTACGCCTTTTTGTGTCTCACGCCATCCTTTGAAGTCTTGGCTCTCTCACAGTAGATTGACGGAATTATTTTTTGTCTTAACAGTAATGTCTTAATCTGTTCTGCCAACTGGAACGAAATTGTAGCATAATCTGCCCTAGGTATCTTCCTATTCACAAACCCGTCTCCTTTCCACAGGCCTTCAATTAGGCTCTTTTGCTTCTTGGCGGGAAGTATCATCATCCAGTGAGGGATTTTCTTTTTTGCAGCGCCTTTTCCAAAAAGTGATTTGAACAACCTAACAACGAATACATTATTTATTTCGACTTTTAATGTGTGACTCTTTTCAAAAATCTTTTTCTTTGCTTCAACTCCAAAGAGGTTTTTTGAAATAGTTTCTACATCTTTAGCCAAATCTGTTTCAGAGGAATTAAAAGTTAGCCCCATGCTAACTTTAGTGGTTTTTTCAGACAAATGTCCTTCAGCTAGATAGTAACCGCACAATCTCAAGAAATCTGTATCAATAAATATTCTTGCAGGGACTTGCCTGCTTTTATAATCAAATTTTTTCCGTTCATTGCTAATCTCAATAAATTTACGGTCTTTTTCTTCAACAACTAGGGGATAAACCACCAAGTCCCCTTTTTTTAGTTCATTGGCATGATGCCAACCAAAGGGTAGAGTCTTTTTCCCTTTTGCAAATAGGTATTTCCATCTTTTTGGAACTTTTACTGCTAAAACCTCATGTTCCGGCGTTAAATATGTTACTCCAAGCTTGTTTTTGATTCTAAACATTTCCCCCTCATACTGTCTTGAAATAGTTCTTTGTACCTTGTTATAAGCACCCTCATGCCCTAAGACCCTTTGTTCATTTTCAACTAAATCTATAGGCACAAACTCATCGTTTGCATGAATCATTGATCCTGGTGGCAAACAAACAGGATTGCCCACCTTTCCGATTCCATCGGCGTCCTTTATCTCTCCAATGTTTTTTGGATGCCTAAACTCGTCCATCACTTTTTCAGAGTACATTTTATTCATTCCTCCTTATATTCTTGTTTTTCTCATTTTTAAGCGCTTTGAGAGTACATTTCCGCTAATGCTCGTGCACATGCTCCACATCTTCTTCAAATTCACTTAGGTCAACACCCTTGTGCAACGGGCTAATCTCCCTCAGCCTTTCAACAATCGGCGGAAGCGATTTCACCACATAGTCTATGTCACTTGCTTTGGTGTCCTTTCCTAAAGTAAATCTCAAAGAGCCATGGCACTTCACATGGGGCAGGCCCAAAGACCTTAGCACATGGCTTGGTTCCAATGATTTGGTGCTGCACGCGCTTCCAGTGCTTGCAGCAATTCCTTTATCAGAGAGCATCAAAACCATGCTCTCGCCCTCAACAAAATCAAATCCCAAAGCGGCATTTGCGGCAAGCCTTGGCTCTCTCCCTCCATTAAGCCAGCTGTCATTTATTCCAAGGCAGCCGTCAATCAACCTGTTCCTTAGTTTTTTCAATCTGGCGTTCTCCTTATCCATTTCCTTCACCGCGAATTTTAATGCTGAAGCCATTCCGACAATGCCTGGCGTGTTCTCTGTCCCGCTTCTTAAACCTCTTTCGTGGCCGCCGCCATGCACAAGCGGATGAATCTTTGTGCCCTGCCTTACATACAGGAATCCAACCCCTTTTGGCCCGTAAAACTTGTGGGCAGAGGCACTCAACAAATCAATGTTCATCTTCTCAACGTCAATCTTTTCCTTTCCAACAGTCTGCACTGCATCTGTGTGGAACAGAATTCCCTTCTCCCTGCAAACCTCTCCAATTTTCGCAATCGGCTGAATTGTGCCAATCTCGTTGTTTGCATGCATCACGCTTGCAAGAATTGTTTTGGCTGTCAAAGCCTTTTCAAATTCCTCCAATTCAACAAAGCCCTCTTTGGTTACCGGGAGGCAGCTTGCCTCAAACCCGTCCTTTTCAAGGAATTGCACGGTGTGCAGCACTGCATGGTGCTCGAAGCTGGTTGTAATAATGTGGTTGCCTTTCTTCCTGTTGGGGTACACCGTTTCCTGCAAGGCCAAATTGTCTGATTCTGTTCCGCCGCTTGTGAAGATTATTTCCTCCGGCTTTGCATTAATGGCTTTTGCGATTTCCCCCCTTGCCCTCTCAACGGCCTCTCGGGCTTCCGTTCCCCAAAAGTGCAGGCTGCCAGCATTTCCAAATTTCTCAGAGAAATAGGGCTGCATTTCCTTCAAAACCCTTTTGTCCAAGGGCGTTGTTGCAGCGTGGTCAAGGTATATCCGGTGCTTCATTATTCACATCTCCAGCAGTTTGGGCCGTGTTCCTTGTAGTGGGCTTCAATCGCCTCAAACAAATTATCTCCCTTCATATTCTTCAAAAATGTTTCCCTAAGTGAGTAAACCAGCTTCTTGCCGTCCCTTTTTGCCTCAACAAAGTTGCACTTCTTAAGCGCGGCCAGAGAATGGCTTACCTTGCTCTGCTCTTCATCCAATTGCTTGGACAATTCGGAAACGCTTCTCGGCTTTTCCTTAAGCAGCTGGATAATGCTTATTCTCAGAGGGTTTCCAAGGACGTCAAAGCAGTAATGGTATGGTGTTGAAACAGATTTCATATGAAACATATTTCATATAAGGTTTTTAAATGTTTTGGCTTTAGAGCTTTTTTAGTCTCTCCCTAAGTTTTTCAGCAATTTTTTTTTCATTTGCGTGTATGGTTGACTTGCTTCTTAATCCAAACTTTTTGGCTATTTCTATAAACGTTTTTCCTTCAAGGCGAAGCCTTACAATCTTTTGTTCTTTTGGAGTAAGGCCTGTTTCCTCCGCCTTTGCAATCTCAAGTATTTGTTTTCTCATCTCGTCAAAGCCAAGGTCTGCCACTTTTTCAGGGTCCAATTCAATCTTTCTCAAAAAGCACTTTGTTTCCCAAGGAATCCAGCTTCTTGCAACAACGGGTGTGCCGTCTTTAATGAGTTCTGCGGAAAGTTTTATTTCCTTTTCAAGCCTTCTCTTTTCTTCAAAGTGTTTGCGTCTGCAGAACAAGTTTATGCCTCCCCAAATCCAGTTCCTTACTTTTACCGCTTGGCCTTTTTTGTCCTTTTTCTTTGGGTCAAAATAGCTTAGTTCCTTTAACACAAACAGTTCTAGTTCCCTGAAAAAATTGTTTCTATTTCTACCGAAAGCTCGCTTGACCAATTCTGACCTCCACCATTCATTACCCCTAAGATTTATGACATCCTGGTTTTCGTCAACAATTTGCTTCCTTCTATTTTTGCTGTAGTTGTTCTTCTTCCTGTTTGTGTCTTTCCTCCATCCTTGTTTTCGGCTGGATAGTGCCTTGGACAGTGCTCTTCCAGCAATTGCCTTTGTCAGTTCAGACGGCCTTATTTTATCTTTCCGGTTAATATTTGATACAGTGGATTGATATCTTGGGCCGATTCTCCCAGCAATATCTATAATTGTTGCTTCCGTCTGACTCAAGGCTTTCCTGAAAAACCGGCCCCTTTTTCTCTGGCTTTCCTTCCACCTGCCAAGCTGAACATTGCTTTTCTTCCGCGTTTTTTTCTTTGCCATTGGAAATAATTTGTCTTTTGCAGTTTTTAAGGCTTGCTTTTATTCGCTTTTATTCAAGGCTCGAGCTTTCTTCCGAAATTGGCATGCTTTCTTTCCTGGCTTCCACTTCTTCCGGCGTCTTGATTTCCACAGGGTCTTCCCCGCCAATCTGCTTGAGCGTCAGACTTTTGGTCATTCCGTTGTTTCCCCAAAGGTAGGTGAATGAAACAGGCTCAGACTTATCTATCCAGACTCGCCTGTTTCTCGGGTGCTCGTGCCCCTTCAACGTAAATTTTTCGCTGAATTCAACCAGTGCCTTGTCATTTTTGCATGTAATCAGCTTGAATATCGAGCCTGCCTTTGGGTGGTTGTCAAAGCTGTTTCCCTCGGAAACCTCCACATCCTTTGAGGAAACCTCCTTTCCAAAAGGCGGCCCCCAGTGCTGCACAATGCTCTTTATCTCGAAAATTACCTTTCCCATTCCAATCACTAAAAACAGTTTCTACAAAATAAGGCTCTGCAAATTTAAATAGCTTTCCCTTTAGTTAGGGTTTTCACCGGAAGCCCACTCCCAGTATTCTTTTAAAGCAGGTTTCAGGATTATCTTTATGACTATGCAAATAAGCAGTGTTATTTCAGAGGCTGTTTCCAGCATCTCAGAGACTGACAGGAAGAGAAAGCTCCTTAGCCAAAAACTTGCTCCCCTGAAGGAATTGAACCTTTTGGAGTCAAATTCCCATGAATTGCTGGAGGAAAGGCTTATTCAGACCGTGGAAAAGGCCGCTATGAATTGCAAAATTGCGGGTGTAGACTCAGGCTTTGTTGGAAAGGACTTGTTGGCATTAGACCTTGTCCTAATCCGCGCTGTCGGCGCGGTTTTCTCCTACAGGCAGGGAATCCTTGAAAAGGCAGACTACTTCCCAAACTTTTACAGTTTTCCTGAGCCCAGGCTGAGCAATGTCAGCTTGGAGGTTGACGAATTTCAGTGCAGTAAGAACATCCAGAGGCTGATAAAAGAGGTTGAAACCGCAAAGAACATGATTGAGAAACACAAGCCAGACTATTGCTTCCTTGATGGAAGCATTATCCCCCAGTATGCCGACAAGCCACGCAAGGACAGCCAAATCAAGTCTGCATATCATAAAATGCTTGAAGAATTCCAGGCCTTGTACCAAGTCGCTGAGAAGAACAACTGCGAGCTGATTGCCTGCGTTGAAGACTCGAGGGGAAATAGATTTAGACAAATCCTCCAGGAGCAGCTGCTTGCAAACCAGCCAAGCCTCTCAGACCAATTGAACAACTGCTATGACGCAATTATTTTGGATTACCTTCTCAAGCCAGGCGAGCGAAGCCTTGCCTTCTCTTACACGACCAAAATCAACGAGCATCCAATCCTAATGGACTTTGATGAGAAGTGGTCGAACTCAATCAGGGCTTTCTACATCAAGCCGGTTGCCTTTGACAGGCCCTTACGTGTAGAGTTCCTGCATGCTAATGGCGAAAGCATTTCAGAGCATGCTTCAAAAGTTGCTTCAATTGTCTTCGCCCAGAGTTGCATGCACCGGGAGTACGCCTACCCAACAATCTTAATAGAGGCAGACATGCATGCAAGGCTGACCCCGCAGGAAATCGAGATTGTCTATGACAAGATTTTAAACAAGCTCGGCAAAGCATTTAAGTTAAGGCTTCGCAGGGATTACAGGCCGTTTTGAGGTTGAGATAAATGCACAAGAAGAAAAGAAAAATGCAGATTGGGCACAAGCAATTGCGGAGAAGGAAAAACGTTTCGTTTAAGCAGGTTTCCACAGCCGAACGGAAAAAGGTTGCTGAACAGGAAAGGAAGGCAAGGGGTGATTCCTGGGAAAGCATAAAAGATCCTCTAGATAGGGATAGCCTTGAAGAAATTGAGTCATGGCACAGCATCAAATTCAAGCCGATTCTTGAAAAGCTCCGTTCAAGATTTAAGGCCGAAAAGATTGAGGTTTTGGATGAGGCGGCCGGAAGAAGCAGCTTAAAGCACGAGCTGATGCAGCCCAAGTTCGGGGAAAACTTGAATGTTACAACAACCGATGTAAGGCAGGGGAGAGGCTGGCCTGACAAACAGGTCAATGTAATGGACCTGGTTAAAAAATTTGGAAAAAACAAGTTTCACTTAGTTGTTTCGACCGTTGGCGGGGGAACCTATGGGGCTTTGCCTGAGACAGCCCTTTTTCAAATGGTTTCTGTCCTAAAGCCGGGCGGGACAGGGATACTCAACACCACTGTTCCCGGCAAGAAAATAGCGCATGTTCAAGAGGACCGGCTTTCCCATCTGGC
>JAFCBY010000038.1 GCA_017610485.1 Candidatus Falkowiibacteriota bacterium | reverse complement strand
AGCACCTGGACAAGGGCAAGTTTGTGTCAGAGTGGGGCATTTGGGAATCGATGAACTACATCATAATGGGAATCGCGGCCGCGGTCGGCGGCCTTGTTGCAAGCCTGTACGGCTTCAAGCCCCTCTTTTGGGCAATGCTTGGCATCTCGCTTTTTGCCCTCGCGGTCTCGCTCTTCCTAGTTGCGAAAAAAAAGCGAAAATGAGTTTCTTCTACTACTTGTAAACCCTTTCAAGCCAAACCCTCTTAAAGAAGGGCAAGGTTAGGGTGGAGAGCATAAAGGCAACTGCGGGCACAATGGCATTCAGCCATGGCTCTGGAACGCCAATCGCCTGCAGCTATATTCCTATCGTAAGATAAGTAAAAAGCGTGAGCAGGCCCCACATGGCATAGCTAGTTTCCCAGGCCTTGTTTCCTTTCACGCGCGCGTTCCTTTCTTTAATCACGCGAACGTCCTTTTCAAGCTGCTTCAGGCTAATCATAAAGTATCCTATTTCTTTACCCCCTTAAATACCTTTACGCTTTGCCTTTTGGCCACTGCTCCCTGGCTCGCCGGGGGGGGTTCTCTAAAGGCCTGGGAGCAAAGCCTTTTGGAGGACTATCCGGCTTTTGCTCCCAGGGCCTGTTAGTATGTGGGGTGAACCTTTTTGGATAAGTGCAATTACACCATTGTTGCCACCAGCTCTTTTCCTGCTTCCACTTCAAGTTCCTTCAATGAAACAAACTCGTAGGCCTTCTGCAATGCCAAAATTGCTTTTGGCAAATCGTTTGCCTTCAGGGAACTCGTGCTCTTCCACTCATCGTTCTTGTCCTTATACCTTCTGTCAAAGGAAACGCTGTAAAAGCTTCTTCCTTCCTTTCCTTCATTCTCCCATACTGCGACCTGCACGCCGCCAACCGAAAACTTCTTTACGGGTAAACTCATTTTTTCCACCTCCTTTGCTTTTTTTTTAAGAGAAGACCGTGTTGACAGAATGGTAAAGCCGTCAACGCGGTCTCTGGTGGCGAAGGGATTCGAACCCTCGAAGCAAGGTAGTTACTTACTTGATTTTCAGTCAAGCCCATTCAACCACTCTGGCACGCCACCAAAAAGATTAAAAACTTTAAAGCACTAGTGTATATTGGTAGTTACTTACTTGGCCACTCTGGCCAAGCCCATTCTTTTTTTTTAAACCTCCTAAAATTCTTTCAATCATTGATGAAATAAAAAGAAAAGGGCATTCAAAGGAATGGCCTGATGCTTCTTGCCCTTCCCTTTCCTTCAACAAACCTGCATAGCCTGAAAACACTCATTTTATACCACTCTCCAATTTTTTTTATTACAAATAACTTTGTTTGAGGCCTTTAAAAACAGCCACCGAAGAGCGGGCTTCCGGTGATAGCCGCCACGCCCGGCTGGTGCGAGCAAGAGCCCTGTTTCACTGCGTTCAACAGGGCGGCTTCGCCAATTTGGAAAACAGGCTTTCCTGGAATCAGCGGAAAGGCATTTCCGGTGAAAGCCTTTTCTGGAAAAAATCAGGCAAAATGAGCATTTTTAAAGCTTTTCAGGATAAGTTTGTTATAGGCAAGTTCTTTTTTGGGGATGTAGTCTAGTCTGGTAGGACTCTTGCTTTGGGAAAATAGGTTTTCAAACAAGCAAGTAACCGGGGTTCAAATCCTCGCATCCCCATTTACTTTTTTTTTAAAAACTCTCATCACCTCCAATTCCGAATTTTTTCAAAGGACTCTGTTTTTCTCGGCTTAAACCTTTGCACATTTAAATCTCTAATTCTGGTGCAAAGGGTTTAATGCCTCCAAAATCAGCAGAGACGTCCATGAAAAAATTCATTCTAAATCGGAGGTGATTCAATGAGTTTTTCTCAAAAAGTTACAGAGGCAAGGGGAAACCCTTTGAGCAAAGGCTATTCCTTTGTCGAAATATGCACGGCCATGAAGCGCCGCGAGCTAGAGGAAGAGGAAAGGCTGAACAAGAGGTGGCTGCCATGAGCACGCCACAACTTTTCTTGCTTCTGTTTATTTTTCTTCTTGGCCCAACTGGCCTGGAGATGTTTGGCTTTAACTGGAAGTCAACGGAGTTCAGCACCTACTTCATTGGCGTCTGCACAGGAACAATCGTCGGCTGGTGGTTCCCAATATGATTTCACCGGAAACCCACCATCCAAAGCGCTTTAAAAGCGAAAAACGAAAATCTAACATGGAGAACCTGTATTTGGACATTGGCAAAGAAAGGCAAGGGCAGATTTTCAGAGAACTTAAGCAAAAAAGCGGTCTGAGTTGGAGTAAATTGGCTAAATTTTTGGGTTGCTCTCAGAGCATAATCAAGTTCTATCAGCGCGGGAGACACAGAATGTCTTACAGTTGTCTGCTTAAATTATGCCACTTAGTTAACGTTAATGCAGAAGATTATGCTGTCAAGCTTGTAAGAATAGACAACAAACCAAAATGGGAACCGCTAGATTTGTCCTGCGTAAGCGAAACTGACTTTTGCCAAACTCTCAAACCGGAAAACTGGCAAAAAGTTGTTGCTGTCGGTTTTTTAACTGACGGTAGTTTATATCGCCGAAAATCTGATAACAAGTATATGCTAGACTTTGCCAGTTGTGATAAAACTATGCATGCGTTTTTCCAAAAGCTTGTTTTCATTGCCTTTAATGAATCGCGCTCATCTTTTTTGAAACAAAAGCGTGATAACCTGTGGATGACATACTATCACCGGAGCGTGAATAATTCTATGGTTAAGAAGCTTTTCCACTTTTCAAAAACTTATCACACCGGCCAACCAGATAACCCTTCTTTGGAATTCCTTCTTGATGAGAGAGAAGAGGTTAAGGTTCAAGCCTTGCGTTTTGCAATGAGTTGTGAGGGTTCAGTTTCTATTAAGAAGAAAAAACGTGGCAAAGGTTTTGCACTCAGATTAGCTTGTGCCCATCCAAAGCTTGTTTTGCAATGGCAAATGCTTTTCCAAGACATCGGCATTTACATGAACATAGACATGGACAAAGCAACCTGGAGCGGAATCCATGGCCTGGCATGCGCGAGAAGAGCATCTTTTCAAAGGTTCGCGGAAATAGGTGGTTTTCTCCCAACAAATGTGAAGGTGACGAACGGGAATTTCATCGGATTGGAGAAAAACGAAGTTTTGCGGAAGATTTTAAACACTTATTCTTAAAGTCTTAGATAAGGGAGGTTAGTCTAGTTTGGTCCAGGATCCCAGCTCGGGGAAGATTTCTATCTCCGGAGAGCTGGTGACAAGAGTTCGAATCTCTTACCTCCCAATTTCATTCTTTCAGCAATTCCAGAATCTTCTTCTTGCTTTGAGAAAACTCTTTCGTTGTTGTCATCTCATAGCTTCTTGCCCTTGGAGAGGCCTCTGTTGGAGCCATTTCAAAAAGGACAGGCATTCACAGAAGAAGCTGCTACGATGCTTTGAATTCCCTTCAAGAGAAGGGAGTTGTAAGCTTTACAATTCTTGAGGGAGTGAAGTCTTACAAGCCAACAGGGCTTTCGTCCTTCAAGGCGCTTGCAAGGGAAAAAGAACTATTAGTTGAAGAGTTGTTGCCAAAACTCAGGAAAAAGAAAAAGAAGGAGGAAGAACCAGTAATTGAAATTTTTAGAGGCCTAAAATCTACGAAGAGCGTTTTTGAAGGCTTTCTTAGGGATGGAAGAACGATGTACATTTACGGCGGCAGCAATCCAGCGAGGAATTACCTAAAATACTATTATCCAAAATACACAAAAACGAGAGAACAACAGGGAATAAGAGTAGAGGCCTTGCATCCCGACATTCCTGGTGTAAGGGAAATGGCCAAATCCATGCCTTTGTGGAAGGCAAGGTTCATTGACAAAAAGCTTTTCAGCCCCAATTTTTGGATAATTCAAGGAGACAAAGTGTTCATTCTATTCTGGAGGGAAGACCCACTAATCATAAGAATAACAGACAAAGACCTGACAAAAACATACCTTGGCTCTTTCAAAGCTCTTTGGAAAGCAGCGGAGAAATGAGTTGAGTTTTCGAGGGTAGTTTTATTAAGCATGTGGGACTTTTTTTATGCGAGGCCTATGAAAGACTTGACGATTGTGATAACGACCTATGGGCAAAGGCTGGAATCCAAGTACAATATGTTGTCAGATATTTTGGAGAGCATTAAAGCCCTGAAGGAAAAAGGGTTTAGAGTAATTGTCATCAATAATACTCCCAAAAAGATTTACCATGCGAAGATTAGGAAACTTATTGAGGAAATAATAAAGCCCTACAGGAAACACTTTAGGATAGAGCAGTTTGGTTACCCGGAGCTTCAAAAGATACATTCCTTCTTTACCTTGAAGGGCTATGGCGACTTTTTGGAAACCATAGTGTTTGGAGGGTATGCGAGCTTTAGGAACATGGGCCTGTTGCTTGCAACTGTTTTGGGTTCTGAAGCAATTCTCTTTTTGGACGACGACGAAATAATCGAGGACAAAAACTTTCTGAAGAAAGCAAAGGAACACGTTGGAAAAATGCACAAGGGCAAGGTTTTGGGGGGCATCGCAGGCTATTACATAAATAAAAACGGTTCCTATCTCTTGCCAACAAGTGAGCTGGAAAGATGGTGGACTGTCTTCTGGCAAAAAACCAAGTACATGAATGAGGCCTTCAAGGTGATTGGCAGCAACCAAAGGCTCAACGAAACGAACTTTGCCTTTGGAGGAAACATGATTTTGCATGAAAAACTATTCTTGGCCCTTCCATTCGATCCACTCATTCCAAGAGGGGAGGACATAGACCTGCTGATAAGTGCAAAGGCCTACGGATTTGCCTTCCTTCTCGACAACCAGCTTGCAATAAAACATTTGCACCCTCCAAGGACACATAGTGAATGGTGGCGCGACTTGCGTTGGGAAGCATATCGCTTTGTCTACGAGAGAAAAAAAATATTGGAGTTCATCAAGGATGGAAAACTGCAAAAGGACGCAATAGATAAACTTGATCCCTATCCTGGCCATTTCTTGAAAAAAGGAATGTATCTGAACTTCATTGTTACTTCATTCCTGCTTGCACTGGATTCTCTTTTGGGCCTTAAGTTCAAGGCGGTTGTAGAAAACTTGCGGAACATTGGAATTATTTTGTTTGATGCAAGGAAGAGCGGCCTTCAAAACAGCAGAAAGTATTTTGAATTCCGACAGCGGTGGGTGCAGTTGGTTAGGGATATAAAACAAGACAAAGAACTTGTCAAGTTCTTCAAAAAGAGGTTTGCGTGATTTGAATGCCTTTAACTTACGGCGAGCAAAGGGCTTTGAACGAGATTGCGTCTGTTTTGAGCAGCCAATGGGACAACGGCTTGTTGCCGCACATCCGTTTTGTTGAGGGGCAGGCTGGATATAGTCCTGACTGCAGCGAGTGGGCTGTTTCCAAAAAAATTTCTGGAAGGAACAAACAGGACATGATTCCCTTCCTGGAAAAGTTCTATCCCAAGCTTAGGAAATGCCACGACTTCCTGCTTACTGCCAGCGACCCAAAGAGGCTTGGCCTTGCATCTGTCTTTCACCCTTGGGCGACAGGCTCTGACAACACTCCAAGCTATGACGAAATAATTTCGAAGGCAAGGTCTTGGCTTAAAAGAAAGGGCTTTGAGCAACGGATTAAAAAAAGGCAGGACACAACCCAGGTTTCCTCAGAGCAGAGGCCCAAGAAAAAAGATTATGAGGCTTACGGAAGGCTTATCGGGTTCTACATTGCAAAAAAGTATTCCCAGTGGAAAATCTACGATGAATGCCCTTTTGTCGTGCAGGACATAACCTTCAACACCCTTTTGAAGGAGTCAATTCACTCAATGGCAGGTATTGCAGCAGCGCTTGCACTTCACTACAAGCAGGCCAACCCTGAAAAAACTGCATACTATCTAAGGGAAGAGGCGAGGAACAAGCGGCTTGCTTTAAAGGTGAGGGCTGCCATCAGGAAAAGACTGTTTGATGACATAACAGGATACTTTTACAGCTTTGATGTCAAGGCCGGCAGGCTCCTGGATTTGCCTGACGTGCACTCGCTTTTGCCCCTGCTTGGCGGCACAGCTTCCAAACAGCAGGCAGGTGAACTGATAGATCATTTGCTTAACAGAAACGAGTTCAACCCTGAAAACGGGCTCATGATTCCGAGCTTTCCCATAAAATCAAAGCACTTTGAAAACCAAAGGTATGCCCGCGGCCCGATTTGGCCTGTGCGCAATTGGATGGTCCTAAAGGGGCTTGAGCACTTTGACAAAAAGCTTTCAAAGAAGCTGAAAAAGCAGACAATCAGCCTGATTTCACAGGGCCACAGTGATTTGGAAAGGCTTTCAGGCATGGCGGCTTCGGTCATGGAGTACAACAGCTTTGGGGAAGAATTTACAACGCCTTCAAGGGCACAGTATAGCCATGGCTGGTTGTGGGATTCTGGCTTTGCCGCAATCGGATGGCGCCACGTGAAGCAAAAGCCAAACACGGAGATTTGGAGAAGGGTGGCTGCAAGGAAGGAAAAGCTTGTGGCTTCTGGAAAAAGCCTGGGTGAAGCCAAACTGGCTGTAAAGGAAGAGTTTGACATTCCGCTCTTTGAAGAATTTTATGCCCCCACAAATTCAAAGGGTGTCAAAGCAGGCGATGCCCTTGGTGCGGAGAAGATGACCTGGACAGCCTCATTCTTTTTGGACCTGGTCAAGAGCAAGGGTTAAAAGAAGAAAAGAGCTTTTTCTTTAATGGCAAAATTTGTTTTCTTCACTGACCTGGACGGAAGCCTTCTGGATTTTAATACTTATTCCTTTGAGGGGGCAAGGCCAGGCCTTATCAGGATAAAGCAGACCGAAAGCGCGCTTGTGCTCAGCACATCAAAAACAAGGGCTGAGGTAGTGGAGTATGAGAGGCAAATGGGACTTGACGAGCCAACCATTGTGGAAAACGGCGGCGCCATATACATCCCAAAGGAATATTTCCGGCACGAGATTAAGGGTGCAGTGGAGGACGGCAGGCATTTAATGTTGGGGATTGGCGCTGAAGCTGGTGAATTAGAAGCAGTCGTGGACGAATTGAGTGAAAATTTTGGGGTGAGGTCGCTTCATAGAATGCGCGTTGGGGAATTGATGGACGAGACTGGCTTGAGCAAGGCCCAGGCCCTGCTTGCAAAGGACAGGCACTTTTCCGCCTCTTTCAGGATTCCGGACGAGGGTGTTTTGCAGAGGGTAAAAGAATTTGTGGAGCAAAGAGGCTACAGTTTTTCTTTGGGCGCAAGATTCTGCGCGGTCACAAAGGGAAACGACAAGGGGAAGGCGACCAGAATGCTTTTGGAGAACTACAGAAAGGACTTTGGGAAAATTGTTTCAGTCGGCCTGGGTGATGCAGAGAACGATTTTGGCATGTTAAAGGCCTGTGACAGAGCTTTTTTAGTTGCAATGCCTGACGGAAGCTATGCCTCTGAAGAATTTGAGAAAGCGCCCGGAATCGGCCCGGCAGGCTGGAAAAAGGCGGTTCTCGAAGTCCTCAAAAACGCGTAAAAATTTCTTCTTTTAAACCTTTAAAGACTTTGGGGTATAGCTTAATTAACAACTTTGGCCATTAAATGGGTCTGATTTGGCATGATTGCGAATGCTACAAACAATATGAAAAGGGCTGCCAAAAAGGTTAGGAAGAAGCGCCAGGCCAAGCCAGCAAAGGCCTATGTGCTCGAATGGTTTCACTCCAACACATTGCACAGTTCCCAGTTTGAGGATATTGACAGGCTGGTTGAACTGAAAGAGCAGCAGAAGCTGAAAATAAGCGTTGGCATCCCAACTCTAAACGAGGAGGAAAACGTTGCCAATGTTATTTCGACCATTAAGACTGCTTTGTACGAAAAAAAGGCTTTGGTTGACGAGATTGCAATTATCGATTCAGGTTCAGAGGACAACACTGTAGCTGTTGCCGAAAAGGCCGGCGCCCAAGTGATTGAGAGTGAGCGGCACTTGCGCGAATTCGGTGCCTTCTACGGCAAGGGCGAAAACCTTTGGAAGAGCCTTCACGTGCTGAGGGGCGACATAATCTGCTGGATTGACGCCGATATCAAAAACATCCACCCCAAGTATGTCTACGGTTTGGTTGGGCCACTGCTCCAGAAGAAGAGGATTGCTTACGCACGCGGGTTCTACAGGCGCCCAATTCTCTACAAGGGGAAAATAATCTCCTACGGTGGAGGCAGGACAACAGAGATTGGGATAAGGCCGTTTCTCAACCTGTACTACCCCGAGCTGACAGGCTTTATCCAGCCCTTGTGCGGCCAGGCCGCAGGGAGGCGCAACATTCTGGAAAAAGTGCCCTTTTTTGTGGGCTACGGTGTTGAAATCGGCCACCTGATTGACATTTCCCAAAAATTTGGCCTTAACCGCATGGTGCAGGTTGATTTGGACGAAGTCGAGCACTCCCCGCAGGAAACGGTTGCCCTGGGCAGGCAGGCTTTCAGCATACTTCAGGTTCTTGCAACACGTTTGGGGGAAAAGCCAAAGGCATCCCTGCTTAAGGATTTCAACACCATCTTCAAGTTTCCTGAAATAAGGGAATCTGAGGGCCAAAAATTTGAGTATTTCCTGAACGAGAAGGAAATAGTTGAAAGGGAACGGCCGCCAATATGCAGTGTTTACGACTACAAGCTCAAAAAGAGGCTGGACAATGACTTGCTTTCAAAGCTGGCAGATTTCCTGCGCGATACAAAAAGAAGGCACAAGTTTCAGTAGTCTCAAAACAAAAAGGAATAATAACTGTTTCGAATGCACATTTGTTAGAAAAGAAGGGTTTTTGGCATGGGAAAGCAACAGGGTCTAACGGAAAAAAAGGAAGCAGACTTTTCAGAATGGTACAACCAGCTCGTCCTAAAGGCAGAGCTTGCAGACTATGCCCCTGTTCGCGGCTTCATGGTAATAAGGCCAAACGCCTATGCAATATGGGAAAAGATTCAAACATACTTCAATTCAAGAATTTCAAAGATGGGCGTGAAAAACGCCTACTTCCCACTGCTTATTCCAAAAAGCTTCTTTGAAAAGGAGGCCAAGCACGCCCAAGGTTTTGAGCCAGAGCTTGCCTGGATTGAATCAACTGACAAGGACGTTGAGGAAAAGGTTGCAATAAGGCCAACATCTGAAACAATCATCTACGAAAGTTACGCCAAGTGGATCAGGTCATGGAGGGATTTGCCCTATCGCCTGAACCAGTGGTGCAATATCCTTAGGTGGGAGGTCAAGCAAACCAAGCTGTTTTTGAGGACAAGGGAGTTCCTCTGGCAGGAAGGCCACTGCGTCTACGAAACAGAGAAGGGGGCCGAGGGCGAGGCCCTGAAAATCCTTGATGAGTACAAAGGGCTTTGTGAGAACAAGCTTGCAATTCCGGTCATCTCAGGCGAAAAAACATCGCTTGAAAGGTTTGCAGGGGCAAAGAAAACCTTTACAATTGAGGCCCTGATGCCTGATGGAAAAGCCCTTCAGATGGGCACAAGCCACAATTTGGGCCAGGGCTTTGCAAAGGGCTTTGGAATAGAATTCTTGGACAAAGACGGCAAAAAGCAGGTTCCCTGGCAAAACAGCTGGGGTTTTTCAACAAGGCTTATTGGGGCTGTTGCAATGGTCCACGGCGACAACAAGGGCCTGGTGCTTCCGCCGGAGATTGCGGAAAACAAGCTTGTGGTTGTGCCAATCCTCTTTGAGAAAACCAAGGCCACTATCTTGAAAAAGGCAAAGGAGCTCTCAAAAAAGCTCTCAAAATTCAACCCCATTTTTGATGACCGCGACTCCTATTCGGCGGGATGGAAGTTCAACGAATGGGAGCTGAAGGGAATCCCGATCAGGGTGGAGGTTGGCCCAAAGGACATCGCCAAAAAGCAGGTTGTTTTGGTTAGGAGGGATACTGGTGAAAAGGCAGTAGTCAAGGAATCAAAGCTTTCGGCCGAGGTGGAAAAAGCCCTCAAAGACATTCAGTCAAGCATGTTCAAAAAGGCGGAGCAATTCCTAAAGGCAAACAGCACTGAGGCAAAGACCTGGCCAGAATTCAAGAAATCAATAAAGGAAAAGAAGCTAGTGCTCTCCTGGTTCTGCGACAGGCCGGAGTGCGAGGAAGCAATCAAGGACGAGACAACCGCAACAAGTAGGTGCATTCCCTTCGGCCAAAAGAAGGGAAACAACAAGTGCATAAAGTGCGGCCAGAAGGCAGAAACAAAAGCCTGGTTTGGAAAATCCTACTAAGCAGTCTCAAACAATAGTAAATCCTACTAATTCAACTTGCTTCTTAATCCTAGCCAACATAGTCCAGGTCCTCTGCATCCTTGGGTAAGAAATCAAGCTCCATTTCTTCCACAACAGTGTTGTCAAGCTCCCTGTTGTACATTCCAATAAAATTAAAGCCGGCTTCCTTGTAGAGCTTTTTTGCGGCCTTGTTGCCCTGCTTTACCAAGAGCAAAATCCTTCCAACGCCCTTCTTCTTCACGAAAGCAATCGCATAGTCCAAGAGCTTTTTTGCAACGCCCTTCTTCCTGTGCGCTAGCTTAACGGTCAAGCCGTTGATTCTTGCAATGCCCTCAAACATCTCGAGCTCAATAAAGCCAATCAGCTTCTTGGCCTCAATGGCTTTGAACAAAAAAATCTTCCCACTTGCAATCCTTTTCCTAATCTTTTCCTCGTCAAAGGACACATATGGGAATTCGGCCCTAATCAGGGCCATGACCTCTGAAAAGTCTTTTTCCTCAACAGCCGTTATCTTCATCCTATCTCCCCTGCAAAAACAAATTTATTTCCCTTGCCGAAACCGCACAGCCGGAGTACTTCAGTGCGAACAGGGCTGCCTCCAGGCTCTGCTGCCCTTTTGGAAGCTCCTGCTCAAGCAATCCAAACTCATAGGCAAGGGCAACCAACTCAATGCTTCTAACAATGGCTATTCCCTCAAACATTTTGCCAAAGTCCTTTGCCTGCCTTTCCTCAACCCTTACATTCTTTCGCCTTCTTGCCTCCAGAATCTTCTCTAACTGCCCAGGATTTTCAATAAGCATTCTTGTGGTTCGCTCGTCAATCACAAGGGCGTCTGCATTCAGTTCCTTAATCAATGCAAGGGCCTCCACCTCTCCCAACTGCAATAGCCTGATAGGCCTTCCCCTTATGGAAAAGCAGCTGTTTGCCAAGGCATCAATCTCACCCATAAGCCGCTGGTCTTTCACTGCCTTAATGGAAAACCATCCCTCTTCAATCCCCTTCTTTATCCTTATGGCATTCAGCTCAAATCTCTTAATGGAAATCGGCCTCTCAACCGCCTCACTGAAAACAGCCTCCGGAATGATAAATTCGGCATTAATCTTTTCATTTAGCCTGCCCAAAACATTAATCAGGCAGCTCTGGCTGATTGAAATAAGGGTGGAAGCGTCAAAGATTACTTTCATTTTGGATTTGCCCCCCTTTTTCCCTTCAACGCTTTTAACCTTTCCCCAATGCCCTTTGTCACTGTCTCCCTGTCCGAAATCCTCGTGACACCAATGTAGCGCAGCAGCTGCTTCTTGTCCGCGCCAGTCAAGGACGAGGCCTGCCCGAGGCTGAGGCCCATGCTGTAGGCAAAGCTTGCATACTTAACGCGGGCCTTTTCAAAAATGTTCTGGACATAGTAACCCATTTTCTCGTCCGCCTTCTTAACAGAGGAAATCACTCCATCGATATTCTTCTCAAAGCCCTTCATATTGCCTTGCTCAACATCAGCAAGTGCCCTTTTCAAGCCGGACAAAAT
Source organism: Candidatus Falkowiibacteriota bacterium (assembly GCA_017610485.1). Taxonomy (GTDB): domain Archaea; phylum Iainarchaeota; class Iainarchaeia; order Iainarchaeales; genus JAFCCL01. Next base: position 2,974 of record JAFCBY010000038.1, on the reverse strand, counting down.
GCCCTTCTTTATGGTTTCCCATCTCTCGTGCCTGACCATATGCTGCTTTGTTGACATCTTGTGCAGGCAATAAGACACGAGGGCAATCTTTGCAAGGCCTTTGTCGTTCTCAAGGGACGCGTTCTCAATCGCCTTGTTGGCAGTTTCCTTCAGTGCAAAGATGTCTCCCTTTTCAAAGCCGGAAATAGACTTCTCCAAAAAACCCTTTAGCTCGCTTTTCTCCAACGAAAAAACCCCATAAGAAAGAGGAATCCCAGATATTTAATCCTTCCTCTTCAGGCAGCAGCCTGCTTTGCCTGCATTGCCCTCATTCCCTCTGCATGCTGCCTCATTTCCCCCAAGACTTCTTCCAAAGGCTTGCTTTTGAGGTTCTCCAAGAGCATTCTCCTGTCAGGGTTTGTTTCCTGAACCAATTCCCTCATTTCGGTCAGTGTCTCAATCATTTTCTGCCCGAGGTCCCTATAGCTCACTCCGCTCTTTTTCATAGTTTGAAAGTGATCTCTAAGCCTTTTTGCAAACACACTCCTGATGTCCTGCGCTGTTCCAAAGCCGCTGACCTCCATCATCAGCTCCGAACTAATGACGCCAATTTCCCTCTTCCACTGCTTTGTAAGCCAAAACATTGCTCTGCCCTGCATTGCACCAGTGAGCTTTCCTCTGGTCTTCCGCCTAAGCCTGCTCCAAATCATCCTTGCGCCCATTGCACTATTAGCCATATCAAGCACCTAAAGAAATCTGTTTCCAAGCTTATTAATCATTTCTCTTTCCGCTTTTTTCCAAAAAAGGCTGTAAGTGCCTTTGCCTCTTTCTCAGAGAGAAGGCTTCTTGCCAAAAGCGCCTTGAAGGAAGCCCTCACCATTGCCTTGTCGTTAATACCTTTAACCGCTTTCAGGTCAGCTTCAAACAATTCAAGCAGTTTCTTCTTGGAGGCAGGCCTTGCCTCAGCAAAATTTGTCTTTTTGCCTTTTGCAACGGATAAACTGTAAAGCATTACGCAGACGGCGTGGCTCAAATTCAGGGTGGAGTACTTCTTTGAGGCAGGAATGGAAACAACAAAGTCGCACGCGTCAATTTCATCTGCACTCAGGCCAGAGGGCTCTGGCCCAAACACCAGGGCAACCTTCCCTCTGCTCCCAGAAAACCTTTCGACAAAGGAGGGCAACTTCAAAAAAGGCCTGTTCCTCCTCTCCTTTGCGCTTGTGGCAATAGCGTAAGAGCTCCCCTTCAAAGCCTCTTCCAGTGAATCAAAAACATTTGCCTTCAGCAACACGTCTTTTCCGTGCATTGCCCTGCTCTTGGCCTTGCCCCCCCTAAAGTCGCATTCCGGCTTTACCAGGGAGATTTCCTTGAAGCCAAAGTTTGCCATTGCCCTTGCCACAAGCCCAATGTTTTCCTCGTAAACCGGTCTTACCAGAACGATTTTTGCCTTCATCAATTTCGCTTTCCTTCTTCTTTCAAAGTGTTTCTTGAGCAGGGTTTGAAACCATTATTTGAATGGGTTTATTGTTTTTATCCACTTTGCTTTTTTGAAGTCTTTTTCGTTTTCTGTTATTATTGTGTCAATGCTGTTTTCCTCCATTGTGGCAACTATTAATGCGTCCCAAAATGGGATTTTGTAGATTGCCTGGTTGTTCGCAGCATTTATCACTGTCCCTTCATCATACTTGAGTATTTGAAAGCCGTCAACCAGGTCAAGCAAAATCTGCTTTGCTTTGTCAATCGGAATAGGCAAAGCAATTTTTTTCGTTACAACAGAGTAAAACTCTGCCAGGTTTTGAATGCTTAACACGCCATCCTGTTCAAGCCATCTTTCCTTCATGATTCTTTCTGCCACCTGCTGCTTTTTGCCCTCGCTTTTGTCATAGGCGTAAACCAGCAGGTTTGAATCTATTAGAATGGGTTCTTTATACCCTGTCATAGATGTCTTCCCTTTTCTTGATCAAGAGCTTGCCCATCTCAAAGCCTTGTTCCATCCAGCGAAATTGCCTCTGCATTGCCATCTCCCTTGCAGATTGCTTTGTCATCAGCCTTAAAGATTCAGAAACTACTTTTGCTAGGCTGCCCTTCTTGCTATTATAACGTTGATTGGCCATGTTCCGCAGCCTTTTCTCGTCCTGGTCTTTCAAGGTTATGGTTAAATTGCCCAAAAAAATCACCTATAAGTATATACTTACAAAACATTTATATACGTATATGCTGTTCTCTGTCTTTTTGTCTCCATTCAAACACCCCTCTCCTTCCCTCAAGGTATTCCTTTAGCAGGATTTGGAATGCAAGGTAATTCGTTCTTAATATTTCGATGCTTGGCTCTAGTCTGTCTGTGTTTGGAATTTTGCGGGTTGGCCTAACAATCTTTTCGGCAGCTATAATCGCATCAATTTCTCCCCTTTGGTTGTCCCAAATCACTTCTGAGTTAGGGTCGATTTTTTTTATCGCATTCTCGACGCGCCTAACAGTTGTAGCAAGATTAGACTTAAAGTCTATTATGCGATATTTTTGTATCTTTTTTGAAACAATCTTTTGCCTTTCAACAGAATTATTGATGTTGGAAGAGCCGTCTGGAGCCACGAAATACCTGATGTTTCTCCTTGGGAAAACCTTTTCAATTTCGTTTATTCCCCTTACCGCCTCAAACAATGGCCTCATTCCCTGGCCAACGAAAACAAGCCTGGTTGTTTTTGGGTCTTTGGTTCTGAGAAAAGCTTCAGCAGATGCGAATATTTCATTTGCTATACCTCTATTTCTCTCTATGCTTGCCGTGGCTCTTTCTCTTCTTTTATCCGAAACCTTCTTCCCAAAAACGAATTTTTGCAGAACCCTTCTTTTGTTTTTTCCGTGCCTCATTAAGACCATTTCCGCAATCTGGCTGATAAGATTTTTGCCACCGCAACCTTAATATATTCAGACTTATTTATACTTATTCATGCCCAAAAGGTTCGTGGCTTATAAGGCTTTTCTAGGGCCACTTTTTCCC
>JAFCBY010000138.1 GCA_017610485.1 Candidatus Falkowiibacteriota bacterium | reverse complement strand
TGTTGGATTTCCTGATAGAGAATGACATTTTTGACTACTCAAAAAAGGATATTGGCAGGAACGCTGACGTTTCCTGGAACACGCTAGAAACTTTCTGGACCAAGCTGGAAGAAACAGGAGTGGTAACTTACACAAGAAAGGTTGGCAAGGCAAAAATGTACAAGGTCAACACAAAAAACCCCATTGTAAAACAGCTGATTGAGTTGGACAACACGCTGATGAAAAGCTCGTTGGAAAAGACAGGCTTGGAAAAGGTAAAGGCGCTGGCCTGAAAAGCCTCAGTCCGCCCAACTTTCATTATTTCTGCTGGCGTTCATCCCTTCATCAAATAGACGTAGACAAGCCCTGCTATTGCCACAAACGCCAGTGCAAGGTATAATGTGTAGCTTACTTCCTGTTCCTTGAATTCAACGAAGCTCTTCTTGCAGCTTGCCTCTGACAAGTCCAAATCGTGGTAAGTTATTGTGCAGCCAACCGAGAACTTGCCTGCCTCTTGGCTGCTTACTGCCAGTGGAAGGTAGACTGTTTCCTTTGGCCCGAGTTCGGCAATTTCTGTAACGCCCTGGGAAATGCTTGGAATTCCGTCTGTCTCAATGCTCAGCTCATAGAGTGGGTCATTGCCAACGTTTTTGACGGCTAGCTGCATTTCGAGGTTTTGCCCTATAAATGCCTGCCCTTCCTTTTTGACGATGAATGCCTCAATCTTCCTTTCAGGCTCCCTGACCCTCAAAACAACCAGGTTGCCAAACTTTTGCTCTGTTTCCCCAAACTCGTTCTCATAGTACACTATGGCAGGGGGTAAAGTCATCTGGGTTGAAAACCTTGGCTTTACCACATAGCTTATTTCAACTGTCTGCCCTGGCTCAACAATGCCGTCAAAGTAGGCGTCTCCCTCCACAATCCAAAAGGCGTTCTTGTCTTCTGCAATAGGCCTTGCATACTCTATTCTTGCCAAGGCCGAACCACTGCCCTGATTATGTAGAAGTATATTTATTCTTGTTTTTTCGCCTCTTACAAGCCTTGTTTTCTCCGCCTCTATTTTGAAGGCGTCTTCTGCTGAAAAGTCAGCTATCTTGTATATGCCTACTTTTGAGCCATTTAGCAGCTTCATGCTTGTTATGCTGTTCCCTGTCTTTAAACAGGTTTTCAAAGAGTTTTCCCCGTTTTCAAGCAATTCCTTTGGCAGGAGGAGCCTTTCCCAGCATTTTTGGCCGGTGCATTTGAAGTCTTCCAGGCCAAGCTCTGCAATTAATGTCCCATTAAGGCTTACATTCACGTCTGCCTTTCCCTCTGCAACAGGGCCGAATTCCAGGCCAATTGAGGCAATCTCGTACTTTTCCCCTTCTGCCCCAACTTCCGGGAAAACAAAGGAAATTTTTTGGCATTGGCTTTTTTGGGGGCCTTCAACCAACATGGCCTCATAGCCCATTTCTCCAAAACTTCTTTCAAAAAGTGTCTCGGAAAAGGCGCCTGGCATAACCAAAAATGCAAGCAAGATTAAAAAAAACCACTTATTCATAACAATTCCTTCCTGTTCATAACCTGGCGCCTTTTTCTTTCAGCCCCCTAATAATTCTGTCCGATGTTTCTTTTATACTTTTCCCACTCTGGATTTCAACGATTTTCCCCCTGTCATAGTTCCTTTCCGCGTGCTTTTTGCAGTAGTCGATTCCCTCGCAGAAAACATTGTCCTGCACCTTTTCAGCGGTGTAGCCTCTTGCCTCCAACCTGGACTCCAAAATCTCGGGATCGGCCCTGATAAGGACAATGTAGTCTGGCTTCAGCCTCAATTCGCACAGCAGATGCCCCTCTATTACCGCATTCTTTTCCTTTTTGAAAAGCGCTTCAATTTCGGCTGCAAATTCCCCTAGAGGAATTATCAATTCGTCCTGTTCCTCATCCCACTTGCCAAGCCCTTTTTCTAGGGCAAACTGCTTCTCGTTGAAAACAATGCATTTCAGCATTTTTCCAAGCTCTTTCGAAACACTGGTTTTTCCAACGCCTGGGCTGCCTGTAACAATGATGCGCATTCAAACAATTTGGCCTTGAAAGTTAATTTAAAGCAAACTAGCCCCTGGCCTGAAACCAAATCTTTTCAAGCCTCTGACAGCAATTAAGCAGGTATTCTTCGGGTCCCTGGAATAGGGGGTGAAGGGCATTCACCGCCTGCATTTTTTCGAAAAAGCAGTTTCGCTGTCAGGCAGTGAAATGCCCCCTTTGCTCAGAGTTTTGCCTAGCTCATATGCCTTCTCAGAACTTCTTATTTCCATATTTCGATCCCCTCGCAAAGCAATTACTATAAGAGCCTAACCAATATAAATACTTTTCGGTGAGAAAAGCCCAATTTGGCCTTTTTTTTATGTATATCAAAGAATCTGGCGCCCTTTTCAAAATTCCTGCCCTATACGCCCTTCTTGCTTATGTATATTTGTGTTTTTTCCCTCCTTTCCGGGGAAATTTTTTCCGGCCAATTTTTCCATTATGTAGAAGTAGCTTAATAGGAAACACTTTGTTTCCTTAAGAAAAAGTTTTGAGGTTATTTTGCTTTGGTTTTTGTGCAGGCAGGGCTTTTGGCCGAGTGAGGATTTACTAAATTATAGCTAATAACCCTCCCGGGGCTTGCAGCTGGGGGTATTGCGTCCTTACAAGGGTTAAAATTGC
>JAFCBY010000137.1 GCA_017610485.1 Candidatus Falkowiibacteriota bacterium | reverse complement strand
TCAGTCACCTTTTCCGCTCCAAAAAATTTTTCATACCTCAAAAGTAATCTTTGTTGCAATCATGAAGCCAATTCCGAACAGGAAGAACACAAATGCAACCATTGTCTTCCTCATGCTTGCCTGCTTGTGCAGCTCGGGGATTAGGTCGGATGCAGAAATGTAAATGAATCCGCCTGCGGCAAACGGCAGAAGGTAGACTGCAAACCCTGTTCCTGCAACCAAAAAGAAGCCAATTATGCCTCCAACAATGCTTGTCATCTGCGAAAGCAGGTTGTATAACAGGGCCTTTTTTCTCTCAAGGCCGCCGTAAACCAAAACGCCAAAATCCCCGAGCTCCTGCGGCAGCTCGTGGCTTATAACCATCACTGTTGTGAGAATGCCTGCACCCATTCCAACCACAAAGGACGCTGCAATGATTAGTCCGTCAATGAAGTTGTGTATCGCGTCCCCAAAAAGAATCAGGTAGGAAAAGGCGTGCACATCGCACTTGCCCTCATGGCAGTGGTGCCAGTGCAAAAACCTCTCCATCAAAAAGAAGAGAATGAAACCCGCAAACACCAGGTAGAATGCGTTCATTACCTGTATTTCCTCAAGGCTTTCGGCAAGCAGGTGGAAGAAGGCCCCTGCCAGAAGCGATCCCGCCGAAAACCCCACAAGCGCGTGAATTATCCTGTCAAATGTCTTCTTGCTGCAGGCAAGGCTTGCCGCGCCGGCCAGGGCCACCAAGCTGTTTGCGGTGGTTGCAGCAACTATCCAAAGAAGTATGCTCATAGCAATATCTTCCCTAAACTCCCTTTTATTGCTTCCCCTTCACCAAAATCATATTTTCTCCTTTCTTTGCCCTGGTTTGCAAACCAATAAATACAAGTTTTTACCTTATTAAAGCAGAATGGCTAAACCATTTTTCCTAACGGTCTTGCTTTTCGCAATCTGCCTGGCTTTGCCTGCCTCTGCCGAGTTTCAGTTTGCTGCCTACGGGGACAGCAGGACAGGGACCAGCATTCATTCAGACATTGTAAGCATGATTATGGATGATGATCCTGCTTTTGTCATTCACACCGGGGATTTTGTTGGAACCGGCGGCAATTGGAGTGAGTGGCAGTCCCAGTTTATCGATATTGCTCAGCCCCTTCTTGACCATGCGCCCAGCCCAGGCCTTACAACCTTCTTTTATCCAAGCATTGGAAACCACGAGACAAGGGGCACGGGCTGGGCCACAAACTATTTCAACGTCTTTAATGTCGATCCCGTAAACCAGTATTATTACTCTTTTGACTACCAGAATGCCCACTTTGTTTCCCTGTATGTGACAAGCACCTGGACCCCCTCTGACTTTGACCCAAGCAGCGCACAGTACCAGTGGCTGTCAGACGACCTTGCCCAGGCATCAGCAGACCCGAGCATTAAGTGGAAGTTTGTTTTCTTCCATGCCCCTGTCTTCAGCTGCATTGCCTCTCACGCCTGCGGAAGATACATCCAGGAATATTTGGTTCCCTTATTTGACCAGCATGATGTAACAGCTGTGTTTGGCGGCGACGACCACTCCTACCAAAGAATCGGCCCCATCAAAGACTATCTAATAGACCCTATAGGTACAAGCTATATCATAACGGCTGGGGGTGGAGCCAGCCTCTACAGTTTTTACAGCACAACAAACTGCAATTTGCATGAGGGAAGAAGCGACATGCCCTGTGACCCCTCCTGGACAGGAATGCCCAACCAGGCATTTCCTTTGGCGGGAGGGGAAAGCGTTAACCATTACATAAGATTTACGGTAAGAGATGATGATGTTGTTGGGGAGGCCATCAGGAGAGACGGGTCACTTATTGAAACATTTGCCATGCAAAATGATGCTGTTGACCCTGTTTGTGTGAATAATGTCAAAGAGGCCGGGGAAGTTTGTGACGGAACCGATTTGGACGGGGAGGACTGCCAGAGCCAGGGGTTTGATTCAGGAACTTTAACTTGTTTGTCGAATTGCTTAGGGTTTAACACAAGCCAGTGTGTGGCCTGCGGCAACGGGTTACGTGAAGGAAGTGAAGAGTGTGATGATGATAATCTTGTGGATGGAGATGGCTGCAGTTCACTATGCACCCTGGATGCCTGCGGTGTAGACGTGGGCGTTGACAGTTGTACCGGGCTTGAATATTGCCCCACTAGCTTTGTTCCCTCTGCCGATAGTGCCAGCTGTTGTTCAAGCACCTGCCAGCAGGTTTCATTAGACGTGATTTATGTTGATAACACAATTGCGGACTGCGGCAGTTACAATCCCGGTTCCAGAACTTGCGGGGGCGGAAGCGACATTTCCTTCAACACTTTGGATGACGGTTCAGCGGCAGCCGGGCCAGGAAACACGGTTATAGTTAGGGGCGGGACTTACAACAGCTGGTTCAGGGTTCAGCAGTCAGGCAGCCTTGGAAACCCTATTACAATCAGGAATTATTCCGGGGAAACACCGACCATTAACCTGGGTGGAAGCGGGGTAGGAATTCTTATAGAAAACAAGGACTATTTGGTTATAGAGGGTTTAACAATTTCAAATGTCTGGGCCTGGGGCCAGGTCATTGATTCAAGCAACATAATTTTTAGGAACAACACTTTCGATCATGCTGAAGACCATGGCTCAAGGGGCAGCCTAAGGTTTGTGAACAGCAATTACAACAAAGTATTGAAC
>JAFCBY010000037.1:9522-11210 GCA_017610485.1 Candidatus Falkowiibacteriota bacterium | reverse complement strand
TTTCTTTATTAAAATGATTGGCTATCCTGCCTAAGAAGTCCTGTTTTTCTTTCTTGGTTTTGTAGTGTTTCATTAGCCTTTTTGCCCATTCAACATTTTCTTTAACCTCTTGCGGAATTCTTTCGCGGTCATGCCTAACCGCATCTTGGGGGCATATCTCGTGGCATTTGCCGCATCTAATACATTTGTCCATATCTATTTCCACTTTTCCGTTTTCTATGTTGATGGCTTCAACTGGGCAGTTCTCCACGCAAATCGAGCAGCCTGTGCATTTTTCTTTGTCTATCCAAGGCATTTTACTCCCATCCTTTAAATCAATTCTTTGCTTTCTAAGTGCAATTTATCTCCTTGAATGTACTTGAGTTTGTTCTTTAATGCGATTATTGCTTTTTCTGTTTCCTTTCCGAGATAGGCAGCGTGGTCTAATCTTGAGATTAGTTTTCTTTGGATAATTGCCTGAACTATTTCTGGTGTGCTTGTTCCTGCAAAGGTTTGCTTTAAAACATTTTTTGAGTTATAATGCCTTACAAAAACTTTTTTTTGTGAGAAGATGGGTTTTATTGTAAAGTATCCTTTTGGGTCAGAATTCCATTTTAATGAATTGCCTGATGTGTCTATTGCATTATCAAGTTCTTTTTTAAGCTTTTTTTTCATTTCTATCCCTTCTTGCTTTTTAAGTAGGGGCATCCATCTTCATTCGCTTTCCCGTCCAAAACTGCTCTTATGAATTCGTTGCATGATTTGAACCCGCATTTTCCGCAATTCAGGTTTGGAATCCTTGCTTTCAGTTCCTTGCCAAGCGAGTAGCGCTTCAATGTTTCTTCCGGATCAATTGTTTTGTTTCCATAGCAGTATCCGCAGACGGCGGTTGGCATTGAATGCTTCAAGGTAAGTTTTCCTTTTATTTCAGGGCTTTCTTTCACGGCCTCTGCTATGTCAATCGCGCCTTCTCCTGTTAGGCCGTTTGCTTCAATAATTGAAGCGTTTTTGGCAACTTTTAGGACTTCTGACCTGAAGATTTCCCTTTCTGCTTGTGAAATCAGGTCGCCCTTGGTTGTGGCTACCAGGTCAGCGTGTGTTAGCAGCGGGCCATAGCTTGAAGGCTTCCCTGCCAAAATGTTCAGGACGTTGATTGCAAGCCCTTCGTTTATGTACGGCGAGCACCTCAGGCAAAGCCCGGCTGTTTCTATTATGATTAGGTCTTTGTTTTTGTGCTTTTCAACTATTTTTGGAATTTCCAATGCAGCGTAATGGTCTGGGCATATTTCTCCAGATATTTTCTTTTCGGTGTTTATTCCAAACTTGTCTTTTATTAGCAGGTGGTCTTCTGTGGTCAGGACATCGAATTTTGCGTAATGAATGCTTAGGTCTTTTAATTCCTGCATTGCGAATTTGATTACGCTTGTTTTTCCGCTTCCCGGCGTGCCGCCAAAGATTGCCATTTTCATTTTTCTGCCCCCACAGGCGTGCATATTAACCGCAATTCTTCTACTTTTTTGCCTTTTCTTACATCTTCCCTGACATCCAGAAGGTAGTTGTTAATCCAAGAGAGGTAGTTTGCAATTCCCCTTTCCTTAACAGAGGTATAAATAATATTGCTTATTGCCCCGTTTTTCATAACAAGCCTTTTGTCCGTGTCCAATGCAAGAATCGGGTTGTGTGTTACCAAGAAGATTATTTTTCCTTTT
>JAFCBY010000037.1:0-9509 GCA_017610485.1 Candidatus Falkowiibacteriota bacterium | reverse complement strand
AGGTCAAGAGCTTCCTTGATTCTTATGCCGGCGTTTTCTATTTCATCTATTAGGATAATTGGGGATTCGCTGACATATGCAAGGTCTGCAACCATTAAGGCTCTTGACTGACCGCCTGACAAAATAAGCAAATTCGTATTCTTACTAATTTCCTCGCCTGTTATGGTGTTTGCAGAGTCTATTATCTTTTCAACAAGCTCTTTGGTGCTTTCCTCTGACCTGTGCCGACCTCTTGTCATTATGTGGGTTTCCAAAAAATTTTGGACCGTTGTATCTGTCATAAAATTCATGTGCTGGGTTAAATAGCCAATTATTTTTCTTGCCGGGTCTGTTCTAAGGCCTTTCTGCACTTTGTTATCGTTTATCAAAATCTTTCGCCCGGTTTTTGTTTCTCCTTGGCTGAGCTTTTCAATATCATACAGCAATTGGCTTTTTCCCGCGCCTGTCGGGCCAACGATTCCAATTTTTTGCCCGGCCAATATCTCAATTTTTTCAAAAGATTCTTTTTCGCCTTGCTTGTTGCGGCCGGCAAAAATAGTTATTTTTTTTATCTTCATTTTAACTGCCTTCAGATGTTTTTGCGAAGCCACTGCTCAACTACTGCTTCTGGCAAAGCTCCAACAAACTCATCGACAACCTTGCCATCCTTGAACATTTTTACCACGGGAATGCATGAGACTGCATATTTTGCGCTTGCAGTCCTGCTTTTGTCAACATTCGCTTTTGCCAGCACAAACTTTCCATCGAATGCTTTGGCAAGTTTTTCAAGGGTTGGGCCAAGCGTAAGGCAGGGCGCACACCAGGTTGCCCAAAAGTCAACCGCAACCGGGACACTGCTGCTTTTTTCAATTACCTCTTTTTGAAAATTTTCGTCGTTTACTTCAATCTCCAATTTTTTCACCTCGTTTTGACGCATTTTTTCTTGCATTTTCCTTAATTTCTCTGCTTTAATCTTTTCTACATCAAGGTCAGACAAAAAAGACACCCTCCCAAAAAAAGGGTTTGATAGTGATTATTATGCCCACACTCGTTTTTAAATGGCATGCGAGTAGTGAAATTAGAACCGCCTAAAAGCCACTATCGAGCGTAATCTCTTGGATGCTTTATGGGCTGTATCTATCATCAGCCTTGTGTTCCTTGGCGCCTTTTAGTTTTTCTGTCAGCCAACCGTCTTTTGTTCCTGTTCTAACATCAAATTTTGAAACATATGGTTTAATGTCGAGCAGCATTGTGCCGTCGACTATGTCAACTTCACTTACATGCAATACATTGCCAATCACTTTTTCTAATTTAACTACAGAGAATCCTATTGGGTTTGGCCTTTTTGGCGCCCTGATGGCAAAAATTCCGTGTTTTTCATTCTCCAAAAAAGGCTTGCTTAATAGAGAATAACCTTTAGCCAGATGAAAATGGTAAAGCAAAATAATGTGGGAAAATTCTCCAAGGTCCTTTAAACCAGCTTTATACTCTGGAAAGACTTCCACTTTTCCCTTCGAGTTTCTTGACAACGCTCCCTGGATAGGCACTCCTTCCCTTTGCTTGTAGCTCGAATGTATTATGCCTATTGGCTTATACACTATCTTTTGCATTACAAGATTAACACTCTTCCATAGTTTAAAAACATTTCCAAAGCAGAAGAATTTCTTCAAACTAGAAAGCATGCAAGCAAAAAAAATTTAAACCGGCAGCCTTCAAAGGCTGCCAGCCAACTTGCTTCTGGCAATTCACTTGCCTAATTCTGCAAGCCTTTTCTTTATCTCAGCAAGGCCTTGCTCCAAGGCACTTGCTTCCTGTTCCAGCGCAGTTTTTTCCTGCTTTTTGGCATCTGCTTCCAAGGGCTGCTGTGGTTGGGCATAAGGCACTGCATAAGGGTCATAATTCCCGTATGTTCTGCCTGGCACGCCTGTTGCATAAAAGCGCTGCCTGCTGCCTCTTCCAAAGCCGCGTCCAAAGCCCCTGCCGCCACCTCTTCCAAAGCCAGCGCCTCTACCATAAAAGCCTCTGCCTCCAACAGGGTTTGCGTATCCAGATGCTGAATAGCCAGCGCAGTAGCCTGCTCCTCTGCCTGTCATTGGGCCAAGTCCGTTTGGTCCGGTTCTATCTCCAAATGGCATATATTATCTCACCTCCTTTTTTACATCCATCTTCTTCCCCTTCTGCCTCTTCCCCTAAAAGGGAAAAGGGGTTGGGGGAAAGGTGCTAATTCCATGTTTTTTGCTATGTCTTCCAAAGTGTTCTCCAAGCTATTAATCAAATCAGCGATTTTTTTTGTTGCCGTGCTGTAAAACACAAAGCTGCCGGCTTTCTTTGCTTTTACCAGGCCGCTTGCTTTAAGCGCAGCCAAGTGGTGTGAAACCAGTGGCTGTGAAAGGCTTAATTCAATAGCAAGCTGGTTCACTGATTTTTCCTTGCCTCCAAGCGCTTTCAGCATCAGCAGCCTGTTTGGGTCTGATAATGTGCCAAATACTTTTGCAAAAGCCATCGCAGTTTGTGAGTCCTTTGGGTTAATCATATGAAACTAATAACAATTAGGAAACAAAAACCATATAAACGTTTGTTTATGTGTTTATTTGTTTTATGCTTTTTGCCGGCCTCTTTTCCTCTCAAAAGTTTTTATTGCCTATATTTTTGATTATGTCGTTGATAGTCTTCTTTATTTTTGGGTTAAGGTGGTTTAGCTTGATGCCGCCTTTGTCAGCCATTTCTCTTAGTTTAATGTCTAGGGGAATTTCGCCCAAAAAGGGTGCTTTTTCTTCTTTTGCCAGTTGTTTTATTCTGCCTTTTCCAAACAAGTCAATTTTTTCTTTGCAATGTGGGCAAATACAATAACTCATGTTTTCCACTAAACCCAAAATCTGGACATTGACTGTTTTCATCATGTTTGCTGCTTTTCTTACATCGTACACTGATGCTGTTTGAGGTGTTCCCACAATTATTGCCCCGCTCAAATCAAGCAATTGGGTTAGGGTAATTATTTCGTCGCCTGTTCCAGGTGGGTTGTCAACAATGAGAAAATCCAGGTTGCCCCAGTCAGTCTGCCCAATTGCTTGCTTTATAAGGTTTGATTTTAGAGGGCCTCTCCAAATAAGCGCTTGGTCTTCTTTAAGCATAAAGCTGGTGGAAACGACTTTCAGGTTTGGGTTGGCTTCAACAGGCAGCAGTCTTTTGTTACTGTCAACACCCATCTTTTTTCCTTCAACTCCAAGCATTAGAGGAATGTTTGGGCCGTGAACATCAATATCAAGCAAACCAACTCTTTCTCCTTTGGCTGCCAGAGCCAAAGCAAGCAAGGCAGAAAAAGTGCTTTTTCCTGTGCCTCCCTTTCCACTAACTACAGCAATTCTTTTTCCAACGTCTTTTAATTCGATTTTGTTCATTGTTGATTGCCTCCAAATTTCATAAAAGACAGTGATTATAGAAGTAAACGATTGCAACACTTTTTAGAGTTTTCGAAAGAAAAACATTATTTAAACAATGGCATAAAAATCAAACAGAATCTATTAGAGTGAGATTAAAATGAAAGCCAACTTGGATTGCATTCCCTGTTTTCAAAGGCAATTGCTAAAAGCCCTGAGAATGAATCCCTTGGATGAAAAGTTGCAGGAGAAACTGCTGAGGCAGGTTATGCGCCATTTGCTTGATTTGGATTGGTCTCTGACACCGCCGGAGCTGGCGCATACAGTGCATGAAATTATTAGGAAGGAAATTGGAATAGACGACCCGTACAAGAAAGTGAAGAAAGAATGTAATGACCTTGCGATGAAAATGCTTCCCAAAATAAAGCGTAAGGTGGACAACAGTCCTGACCCTCTGCTTGCAGCAATAAGGGTTTCAATTGCCGGAAACATCATGGACTTTGGCCCCGCAGGCGGTTCATTTAACGTTGAAAAAACGGTTGAAGAGGTTTTGGTCAAAGAATTTGCAATAAACGACTACGAAAAATTCAAAGAAAAGCTAAGCAATGCAAAAAGCCTTCTGCTCTTTGCAGATAATGCCGGGGAAATAGCATTCGACAAGTTTCTTATAGAAACAATCTTAAAATTGCGAAAGAAAGCAGGGTCTGGAAGCCTAAAGGTTACTGTGGTAGTAAAAGGCGGGCCCATAATAAACGATGCCACAATGGAAGATGCCAAATTTGTTGGCATGGACAAAATTCCGCTAGTTGAATTCAGGGCAACCGACAACGGGTTGCCTGGCACAGGGCCTGTAAGAAACTCTCCAGAAGTCAGGGGCTGGATAAAGAACCATAATGTGACAATTTCGAAGGGGCAAGGGAACTATGAGGGGTTAAGCCAGTTCAATGGCGTGTTTTTCATGCTAATAGCCAAATGCAATGTAATTGCCTCTGATTTGGGGGTTCAAGAAGGGGACATTGTTTTAAAGTATACGAAAGAGTAAAAGAGGGCTGTAAAGCAAAAAACCCTGGCAAAATTCCCTTTTTCTTGTTCTGATCAAACCTTTTCCGCCAGTAGTTTGTCGATTGCCTGGGTTAAAGCGTTGTATGGGTTGTCAATGGCCGGTGTATAAGGGTTTTCAATCAAAGACAGCCTGCTGCAGGAAATCTTTTCACTTATTGCCACAACCAGCTTGTCAACCCAGCCCCCAACAATGTTGTCCTGGGAAATGATTTGGCCTCCAACCAGGCAGCGGCTGGTCTTGTCCATAACCAATTTAATGTAGACTGGTTTTCCGCCCAAAGCAGGGTGCCTGGTCAATGCCTCGTGTGTGCTTGTGACAACATCCAATCCAACTTTCTTTGCATAGCTTTCACTGTAGCCTGTGCATGCAATCAAAAATTTTCCAACCTGGATTGCAAACGAGTAAATTGTTCCATTGAACGGAGTAAACTCCTTTTCCGCAACATTTTTTGCAGCTATTTTTGCGCTTCTCACCACATTGCTTGCAAGCATGTTCAATGTCTTTTTTCCTGTTAAGGCTTCCCAGCTTTCCATACAGTCTCCAATGGCAAATACTTCAGGGCTGCTTGCTTGCAGGTATTTGTTTACTGCTATCCCCCCTGTTTTCCCAACAGCCAAGCCAGCTTCTTTCGCCAGTTTGGTTCTTGGCCTGCTGCCTGTTGCAAACAAGACAAGGCTGACGCTAATCTCTTTGCCATCCAATGCCACAATCTTTTTAACCCCTGAATCCCTTATCTCTCTTATTTTGGTTGAAAGCATTAACTGTATTCCTGCTTTTTCCAAGTAGTTTTCAACTATTTTGCTCATGTCTTTGTCAAGGCTGCTTGGAAGAATTCGGTCAGCCAGCTCTACCAAATAAACTCTTTTATAGCCTCTTTTCTTCAGGGCGATTGCCATCTCAAGCCCGATTCCGCCAGCACCGACCACAACAGCACTGCCAAAGCGTGAAATGGCTTTGTCCAGCTTTTTTGCAGAGCTTATATCAGTGCCCAGACAATAAACATTTTTTCCATCCGCCCCTTTTAAGGCCGGGACAAAGGGTTCTGCGCCAACTGCTAGCACAAGCTTGTCATAATGGTGTCTTTTTCCCTTTGCCAAAACGAATTTTTTGTCCAAGCCTATTTTTTCAACTACTGTTTCAAACAAGACTTTTATTTTTTTCTTTGTAAAGTCTTGTTTCTTCGAGTGAACAATTTCCTCAAAAGAAGCGATGTCTCTTCCTAAAACATAGGGCATTTCACAAGGAGGATAGCCAATAACCTTTCTTTTTGTAAAAATTGTGATTTCGGATTTTTGATCCAATTGCCTAATCTTGTTTGCAGCGGTTACGCCTGCCCCACCGCCTCCAACAATACAAACCTTCATTGCCATCGCTCGATCAAAACTTTTTTTGCTGTTCTTTTACTCTTTTCTTTAATTGAATAAACGTAATGAAGGAAGCTTTTAAGGGGTTTTCTGTAAACATTTTCATACAATTTTCTAGTGGAAAAATAGCACTGCAAAAGGGTTTAGTGCAGTATGGTTTGAAGCAAAATGTCAAGAGATGAAGCAATTGCTGGATTGAGACAGGCAGTGGCAAACTGCCGGCGCTGCGACTTGTGGAAAACGAGGAACAGTCCTGTTTTGGGCGAGGGTAGCTTACATGCCAAAATATTGTTTGTAGGTGAAGCCCCTGGCTTTAATGAGGATAGGCAGGGAAGACCTTTTGTTGGAAAAGCAGGCACAATATTTGACCAGCTTTTAAACTCAATTAACCTGAAGAGGCAAGATATCTATATCACAAACGTTTTGAAATGCCGACCTCCCCAAAACAGGAATCCGTTTCCAAGCGAAATCAAAGCCTGCTCGCTTTACCTCCACAGCCAAATTGAAACAATAAAGCCAGAGAAAATTTGTTGCCTTGGAAACTTTGCCGCATCCTTCATCATGAAAAAATTTGGTTTGCAGGATAAGCTTGCCGGGATAAGTCTAATTCATGGAAAAGCTTTTGCTGTATCAACCCTTGCAGGCCAAATAGAAATAATCCCCTTGTACCATCCGGCAGTGGCAACCTATGATGCAGGAATGCTTGAACCTCTCAAAAAAGACTTTTTCATTTTAGAGAAAACCTGAAAAACTGCATCAATCACTCCAACAATCTTTCATCAATTTTTCCATTTGGAAGCATGTTGTCAGGGTGTGGAATTCCCTTTAACTGCATTTTAAGCCTTTTGCATTTTTGCCACTTTCCATTGCAATAAAGGTCAACCCACTTTCTGTCAAGCCTGCCTTCGTCCCAAAACCTTTTCATTGGGCAAACCTGAAACCACTTGCACTCCACAGCTAAAATCACCCTCTTATTCAAACTCAAATTCTTTTCCGGCACCGCATTCAGCAAAGGTCTTTGGAAAAAGCTCCCGAATTTCTTTTCTGTGCTTGCTGCAATGCGTTGCTGCAACCAAATCAATTTCTTTCAATGCATTAAACTTGTCAAAATCGTGGAAGCCGCCAATCACTCCCCATATTTTCCCAAACTGCTTTGCCTTTTTCAGAATCCTTTCAAGCCCTGGGTGCGAGCAGCCCACCAAAACCACTAACCCTTTTTTTTTGTCTTCAACATCAAACCCTGCTCGTCAATGCTGTTGCTAAGCTTTCCTGTGGAAAAAATTCCATCGCTTGCCTCAATTGGTTTGCTTACTTCAACCAATTTCCCTTTCTCCCTTATCCTCTGTTTTGTTTTGTCCGAAAACGAGTTTAAGGCAAAAACTTTTACTTTTGGGTTTTGCTGTACCCACTCAAGGCCGCCTGTGTGGTTCCAGTGGTCGTGGGACAAAACAACTTTGCTAATCTGCGCTGGCTTTATCCCAAACTTTTTTGCGTTGAAAGCCAAAACCTTGCTGCTTGCGCCTGTGTCAAACAAAACATTTTCTTTTCCTTCAATCAAGCAGCTGAATCCCCACTCTGACTTGAATCCAGGCAGTGCCTGGTTGTCAACCAAAATTTTTAGCTTCATTTTATCCCCTGCTTTTATTCAAACAAAAATTTTACGGCAAGCATTAATCCTATACCGGTTAAAAACGCAGTGAAATGCATTGCTGATTTTTTGACGCTTTCCTTGTGCTTAATTTCAGGAATCAGGTCTGACGAGGCAATGTAAATAAAGTTGCCGGCAGCAAAAGGCAAAAGCAAGACAATGTTGTTTTCAATCAAGCCGTACAAAAGATAGCCGGTAATTCCACCAATAACAACTGTCAAAGCTGAAACAAAGTTAAGCAGCAGTGCTTTGCCCCTTTCAAAGCCACCGTAAATCAATATTCCAAAATCGCCGATTTCTTGCGGTATTTCATGCAGGGCAATAGCCAGGGTCGTAACAACGCCAACATGAAAGCCGATTACAAAAGAGGCTGCTATTACCAAGCCGTCAATAAAGTTGTGTACTGCGTCGCTTACCAAAATTAAATAAGAAACCGGTTTTATTTTGTGTTCTGTTAAATGGCAATGGTGCCATCTAATAAATTGCTCCAGGACAAAGAAAAGGCAAAAGCCAACCAACAGAGACAAAAACATGTTCAAAATAGCATGTGAATCCAAGCCAGTCTTCAAAATCGCTTCCGGCAGCAAATGCAGAAACGCGCCTCCTATTAGTGCACCGGCCGAAAAAGCCACAAGGATTAGCAGAATCCTGTCAAGCAACTGCCTTTTTAAGAAAAGAGTCAAGGCGCCAATAAACGCAATCAAGCTGATTAAAACTGTTGCCAAGACAATTGACAGCAAAACATCCATTCAAAGCACCATTTCTTTATTCGCCGTGCCCGTCTTCTTTCGGTATGCCGTAGCCCTTGCCTCCGCTGGGGTTGCAACTGCTTTCCCCTGCCTCGAGCTTTCCTTCGGCAAATTTCTGCAGGGCTCCTTCAACACTACCCTCTACGCCCAAAACAAGCCTGATTCCATATTCTTGGAAAAAGCCCTGTGCCTTGAATCCGGCGCCGCCGGCAATCACTGCTTCGACACCCTTTTCATGAAAAAAGCGTGGCAAAGAGCCTGTGCTGTGCCCCGGATTTTCAATGACTTCCTTTTTCACAACTTTTCCGCCTTCAATTTCTGCGATTGTGAACTGTGGGCACCTGCCAAAGTGCTGGGATACCTTTCCTGAATCCGTTGAAACCGCTACCTTCAATTCAATCACCTCAAACGTTTTCTTAAGTTTGCATTGGCGGGCCTCTTCCCCTGCCAGCGCCATTTCCTCTGCCGGCTCCTCTTCCGGCTCCACCGCCAGCGCCCCTTCCAGGGCCTGGGTCTCTGCCTGCCCCCATTCCAAAGTGGCCTGGCGCTGAAGCGGCAGACATCTCCTTGAGCGTTCCTTCACCCAATTGTTTTGCTGCCTGTTCAATGCTTAGGCCTTGAACCTGGTAAACCTTTATCCCGCTCTGGTTCAAAACCATAAAAGCGTTTGGGCCAATGTTGCCTGAGACAACTGCCTGCACGCCCTGGCTTGCAACCGCTTGCGCAGCTGCAATCCCTGCTCCCATTCCGGATTGGGCTGCTGGGTTTGGAACAAAGGAATGCCCTTTGATTTCCTTTCCATCAATTTCTACTATCACAAAACCAGGGCACCTGCCAAAAACTGGGTTAACCTGCTGTTCCAAATCTTCTGACATTGCACTAATTGCTACCTTCATTTTTCTTCCTCCTTTTTATCTTTGCTTACCTCTTCATCATTATCTTCCTTCTTATCTGCTTTCTCTTCTTCCTTTCTTGCTTTTATTCCATATTCCTTGTACCCTGAGTAAATGAGAACCGCGGAAACGGCAACCATTATTGCCGCAACGGTTTCAGGCAAGAGCATTACTGCCACAAGCAGCAGCATGCCTGGAACAATGTACTTTCTGTAACTGCATGTTTCAAGTGTTCCGGCATAGGCGAACAAAAGCGAGAATGCGAGCGCAGCAAAGCCAATAAGGTTGGCCGTTCCTGTTTCAATCACTCAAATTCCTCCAGCAATTCCCTGAAAGTTTTTGCCTTTGTTTGTTGCGTTTCGATGAAATATTCCTGCAGCGCGTAATGTGCGCCTCCCTTGTGAAGTTCCGATTTTACAAGCAGCACGTCAACCTT
>JAFCBY010000136.1 GCA_017610485.1 Candidatus Falkowiibacteriota bacterium | reverse complement strand
GAAACAGTGAGGCTTAATTATTTGCATATGGACAGCACGACTAGAAGGTGCGATTTTAGGTATGCAATTGGCACGCTTGAAAGCATTTATTCAGGCCAAGAATACCCTGTTGACAGCGGCTCTGGCTGGATTGCACAGCTTTCTTTCGACGACAAGAAGCTCAAAAAAATCTCCTTTGAAAAGGAGGGCATTGGCTCTGCCGACCCAATAAAGTCAGGGGAAGAACTGCTTATTCTGCCGTCGGATGGAACAAGCGGGTTTGGATTCTGCACCCTCAAGTTTTTCGGCGTTGTCAGGTGAAGCCTTTTTTTCTGCGGAAAACCTTTTGAAAAAAAGGTTTGCGAAAAATTGCCTTTGGCAGAAAAAGCCTTGGGAAAAAGTTAAATAAGCCAAACCCCTATTATTTAACGGTTTTTTGATGGCATTGCACGATGGAACAATTGAATCCTTTATTGCAAAGTATGTTTCAAACAACATGGTGCTTTCGTTTGGAACAGGAAAGGACAGCACGAAGTTTGTGAAAAAGCTGGCCTTCAAAATTGAGGACGAAGGCCTGGACGTAAGCGTTGTCCCCACAAACAACAAAATCGCCGAGATTTTGGGGGACTTGGGAATTAAGGTTGTTTCAATCAACGACAAGGAAATAGATTTGGCGGTAGAATTCGTTGACCTTGTGGACAAGGACTTCAACTTTATCGAACAGGAGTCAGCTAGCTTTGTTCGCGACAAAATGATTGCCCAGAGTGCTGCAGAGCTTGTTGTGATAACGGAGAAGAGCAACTATGGCCAGAAGCTTTTTGGAAGCGTTCCCTTCGAGGTATGCGTCTTTGGGTGGAAGAGGACCCTGCTGCAGCTTGAAAAGCTTGGGAATGCCAAGCTGAGAGAATTTGAGGAGAAGCCCTTCAGGACAGAAACCAGCCACTATGTCATAGACGTAAATGTTGATGAGGTCTATTCCCTGGAAGATTTGGAATTTCAGGCAAAGGACATTCCAGGCGTGCTTGAAACAGGCCTGTTTATAGGCTATGCCGACAGGATTCTGCTTCACGACGAGAAAAAAATGCAAATGCTTTCAAGGCTCGATTATAGCAACCAGGACAAGATTGGCTCAGAAAAAACCCTGCACGGCCTAATAACCCTCTAAGTGTCAAAAACCACTTGCCAAACTCTGTAAAGCGCTCAAGCGTACGTCACACAGCATAGGTGTGGTTTTTGACAGCCGTGAGTTCCGCCCTTGAACCACTTCATTAAAAATTGGCGGAATTCACTAGATTTAAAATTGCTTGTTTTCCTATATTTTTATCAACAAGCCGGAGTAGCTCAGCCTGGTTAGAGCGCTCGACGCTTCCAAAAAGCGGGCGAAACTCATAATCTTTCCAGGAGAAATCGAGAGACCGTGGGTTCAGATCCCACCTCCGGCATATTTACTTTCATTCTTTAGAGGCATAGCTTTCAAGAATTTAAACTTGTCAGAGGCGGGGATGAATACTAGATACCACCTAAATGGCCCTTTCTTTTGGGGATAAAACCTAGTTTTTATCTTCTGTTTTTCCAGAAATTCTTTTACAAATAAAGCCGTCTTCTTAGATGAGTTGCAAAAAGCAAAGGAATTTCCTGAGACGCCACCATCGGTATCAAACAAGCCTGCCACAAAATACAAATGCAACTCTTTAGGAATTTTCTTCACAAAGTCAATTACTTCATCAGACTTTTTTCCATAAGAAAAATCGAAATTGTTTGTAAAGAACCTAGAAACTATCTTTGAACTGATTTTGATTGTTATTAATTCACTTTTTCTTTTCCAGAAAGAGGTCTTTGGCTTAACGCCAAAGATTTTTTCAATTATGGAAGGAATTACAAACTCGGAGTAAATTGTTCTTTTCTTTTGGATAACCAAAGCAAATCTTCTATATCCTTTTTTTCTAATAGACCCCACAACATGTCCGTCTCCAAACATAACACCCAAAAAGTAAACAAGATCTTTGTCAAACTTTGGAACAGAAATTTTGGAATTGGAAGCCCTTATGCAAAGACACTTAATTCTATTTCCGAGGGCATTTGGAGTTTTTAGTACCCTAAGTGGGACAGGGTAACGCAAAGCTAGCCAATCACTAAATGAGTCTTTTGAAAAACCGAGTTTGTTCACTTTAGCTAAATCTATATCTTCCTCTGAAATAGTAGGTATTTTAGCACGAATGAAACCAAACTTTGAATCAGAGGAATCATTCAACAAGTTCAAATCAATTAAATTCACACCCATACTAAAACTTTGTCTCTGACCTTTTAAACCGTTTTGAAAGAGAGCGGGTTTCCGGTGATTTTTACACCAGGGTGATTTCCGCTAAAAATAGAAAGAACGCCAAAGTACAATCTTCAAGCAATTAACTTTAAATAAAGAAAGTGCGTTAATTAGTTGGGTAAAATGAAGCTTATAAAATATATTTTGAGCATTCTGTTTTGCAACGGCCTCAGGCTCCTGAGGATTATTCCAAACAACGACCCGATAATGGGTTTCATGCTGCCCTTCTCCAAGCAGGGAAGGTGGTGGCAGGGAGCATTGTTTGCACTAATTACAATGGTTTCGTTTGACTTCCTCACAATGAGAGTGGGCTCCTGGACGGCCGTAACAGCCCTGACCTATGCAGGACTTGGCCTCATGTTCCACCTCCTCTACAAGAGAATTGGAAAGATTAAGCTCAAACACTATTTGGGTTCGGGTGTGTTGGGAGTTTTAATCTTTGACTTGGTGACAGGCGTTCTGTTTGGCCCAGCCATGTTTGGGATG
>JAFCBY010000036.1 GCA_017610485.1 Candidatus Falkowiibacteriota bacterium | reverse complement strand
CCTTATGAAGACCCTTGCCCTAATTGCGTTCAAGCAGCCAATTGCCCAAAGCCTCGTCATCAAATATAGAAACAACAAGGCCTACGACCACATTCACCGGCTGCTGGAGGAAGGGCTTGTGGCAAGGGAACCCAAAGGCAGAAGCTATACCCTCAGGACGACGAAAAAATTCTTAGAATACTTTGGCAAGGATGCAATAAAGCAGAAGAAGCTTGCCATGCCGAGGGAATTACCCTCTTCAACAGAATAAGCATTACTTTGCACGAACTTTTACTGCAGATTTTTCTTCAAGCTGATTCAGTTCTTTTCCGAGAATGCTGTCATACAATTCTACGAGTTTTTTTACTTCCTCGTTTTCCTGGTTTAGCTTGTATAGCTTGGCTCTTCCAATCTCCCTGGTTTTAACAATTATCTTCTGCTTTTCTAAGTTTGGCAGGATTCTGTGCAAGGTAGTCCAGCCAATGCCTGCATTCTCCGCCAAATCTGTCAGGCTGTAATCGAATTCCCTTCCAGTAATAAGAAATTCTAAAATCCTTATCTTGGGGCTGTCGCCCAAAAACTCTAGGAACGCACTTGCCATATTAATCACAATACTGTATGTTCAGCCGTTATTTTAAATCTTTTGTTTTGGTATATTAATATGCCGTGATAGAGGCAGCTTCTTTTAATTGATTTTCTTCTTTTTTTTATAGATTAATGCCTAGTGATACTGTTTTCATAAAGCGCTTTATTCTAAGAAAGCTTATTGCCCTCGGAAAGGTCGGCGGGTCTCACACGGCTATTTTTAATCTAAGCAAGGGCTTGCCTAACCATATTAGGGGAAATAGGAAAGGGCAGAAAGTCCTAAAGCAGGCGATTAAGGGGTTAATCAATGGGCAGTTTCTGCTTTCAAGGCAGTCAACTAATGAAACACCTGTTTCGATAAACCCAAGGAAAATCAGCGAAATAAAAGAATTCCTAAAGCTTTGAATTATTTCCAGTTGCCCAGCTTTCTTTGAAAAACTTTGTTTTCTATGTTCTTGCTGGTCTCCCAGCTCTTCCTGGCAAAGTTTGGAAGCTTTTTGTTCTTCTTGACCCAGTCGCAGAGGAAGGCAATTGTGTTAGGGTCATGCGGGTATCCAGAACCCATATTGCCGTAGCGCCTGCACAGCTTTTTTATCTCCAGATCCCTTTCAACCTTTGCAAGTATGGACGCCGCGCCCACTATGAGGTAATTCATGTCTGCCTTGTGCTCTGACCTGATGTCAATGTCAAACGAAATATACTTCCTTATCCTCTTTCCAAAATTCTCTGCAATGGGGTCTGGGGCATCAACGTAAACCACGTCGGGCTTTTCCTTGAGCTCGTTTAGCAAGTAGCCTATTCGCATGGCCTCGATTTCATTCAGGCTTTTCCTTTCGCGCAGTTTGTCAATCTCGCCTGCCTTGACGTGAACCGTGTTGAACTCATGAAGTATTCCTGGCAGTGCCTTGTTCTGCTTCCGCCTTTCCTTTTCGGTTAAGAGTTTGCTGTCCTTTACGCCAAGCTTTTTCAGTTTTGTCTCTTCCTTCTTTTCAATTGTGGCAATTCCCAAGACCATCGGGCCTATTGCCGGGCCCCTGCCTGCCTCGTCAACGCCTGCAATTAGCATTTCAAAACACTTATTTTATTACCTTGTTCAGGCCCCTGTTAACCCTGTCAATTTCCTTGTCGCATCCCATGCATTCCTCGAGCAGGTCCATACAAAGCCTTTTGTTCTCAATCGCGTTGTTTATCTTGCCTGTTGGAGCGTCCTCTCTCCTAAGGGCATTGAACTGGTTTTGGAAGAAGTCCACCATGTTTTCCAGGCCTGTTCTCACCTGTTTTCTCTCAGCCTCAACAGGCCTGAGCCTGCTTCTTGCCTTGCACAGGGAACAGTTTTTCTTGATAAAGGAGACCCTGCCGGCCATTCTTTCCTCATTTGTCTGCTCTGTCATCTTTTTCCCCTATACATATAATTAGGGGATTGGTTATAAAAAGTGTTTTGCCACTTGCTGAAAGCAGAACTGCAAGCAAAAGAAAAAAAGGAGGATGCGGACCTTAGGCTTCCAACTCAAGGCCTTGCCTCAGTTTCAAGCTCTTTTTTCAAGTCCTTTCTCACTGCCCATATGCTGCTTTTGACAGTTCCTATCGGAATGCCAAAATGTTCAGCTGTTTGATAGTATCTGTCTTTCAGGCCCTCAGTTGACAGATAGAACGAAAACCTTTCTATATATTTTTTGGAAACGCCCTTTCTTTCTAAAGATTCAAAAAGGGTCTTCAAAGTGTCCTCTCCACTCGGTTTTTCAGGTGCCCAGTTACGTTCTTCTTGCTTCATAACTGTTACTCTGCGCCCGGCTTTAGTTTTTGTAACAAGCTCTTCGATTCTATGGTGTCTCTTTCTAACATTCTCGCTCCTAACCATGCTTATCATTCGTCTTTTGCCAACCATTACAGCATAATTCCTTTTTGTCACCTTTTTAGATTTGTCCCATCTTTCTGCCATTGAAATTATTTTCAGGGTTGCCTCTTGAACCATGTCTTTGGCAAACTCTGGGTCATTTGTAATTTTATTTGCAATGGCTTTGAGTACAGGAAGCGCTGGTTCAACAAATTCCAGGTATCTTTTTTTGGCTATAGGTTTTGAAGGCCAGTTTTTTTCAATAGCTTTCAACATAACCTTTTTTCTTTTGGCCACAAAAACCACTGCCTTTGCCTTTTACGCCGCAACGTCAATGTCGAGCCTTTTCTTCAGCTCTCTGTACCTGTTTCTAATGGTTACCTCTGTTACGCCTGCAACATTCGCAACCTCTTTCTGAGTCCTTCTTTCACCCTTTAAGAGTCCTGCAATGTACACAGCCGCTGCGGCAACGCCTGTTGGCCCTCTCCCTGAAATAAGGCCCTTGTCTATGGCCTGCTCAAGGATCTTCCTGCCCTCTTCCTGAACCTCTCCGCTAAGGTTAAGCTCGGAGGCAAACCTTGGGATGTAGTGGATCGGGTTTGTCAAAGGCACATCCAATTTCAGCTCCCTTACAAGGAACCTGTACGTCCTCCCAATCTCCTTTTTGGTCAGGCCAGAGGCCTCAGCCATCTCGTTCAGGGTTCTTGGCACATGGTATGTCCTGCACACTGTGTACAAAACTGCTGCAACCACTGCCTCAATAAGCCTTCCCCTAATAAGGCCCTTTTTCACGGTCTTCCTGTAGAGCAGCGCGGCTGCCTCAACAAGTGATTCCGGGATGTTCAAGTATGATGCAACCCTTCTCAATTCCGTCAAGGCAATTGAAAGGTTTCTCTGCATGCTGCTGCTGATGCTTGCCCTTTTGTGCCATTTGATTAGCCTGTACATCTGGGCGCGGCTCTTGCTTGAGAGCTTGTTTCCCCTCAAGTCTGTTCCGCGCCTGTCAATCATTGTGACAAGCCCTTTGTTCAACTTAACGTATTTCATTGGGCTTCCTGTTCTGGCCCTTTTCTCAAACTGGTCTGAATCAAACGAACGCCATTCCTTGCCGTAGTCAACCATGTCATCACTCAACACAAGGCCGCAATACTGGCAAATAAGCTCTCCCTTTTCAGGGTCTCTCCTAATCTTAGTACTTTTACACTCAGGGCATTTTTCAGTCATCTAACAAACCACCTATCCAAAGCAATCTTTTCCAGATCAAAACAGCCATTTTCATTCACAAGTCTGCCTACAACCATCACTAACAATAGAAACCGCCAGCAGAAAATAGCTCTATATAATAAACTGCTGCTGATCTCCTTTATAAAGCTTCCGCTTGCCTCGTTTTTTGCCTGAATTCGGGCTCCATTTGCCAATTTGAGTCTTTCAAACAGCCATTTTGGGCTATTTTTCCGCTGTTATTTCCCAATTAGAACGGCTTGGACAGCGCCTGTCTGGCCCGGTCTGCTTGTCACTTTTGCCTTTTCTTCCTTGCCGTCAATCTTAACCTTTATGGTTGCGCCCTTTGTAATGATGTTTTTTCTGGTGAAAAGCCTGTTTGCCGTGTTTTCCTCAACTTCGAGGATTTCGGCTTTCAATACCTTTTTCTGGCCTGGGACTGTAACAACGGCGTTTTTTGCGGTCTTCATTTTGACCTTTGTGTTTCCGCCTGTAACCCTCTTTACCTTTCTCTTGTCTGTTTCCTCAACGCCTGTTTTTGCCTGGTGGCCGCCTCTCCAAGCCAGCTTTTTGTCGGACCTTCTCCTAGATGTCCTAATCGCGCCTGTCTTGCTGCGCTTGCTCTTCATATGCCATTCAGTCATATCAAAACACCAAAAAAAAAACGAAAATTCGCCTTTAAAGAATATAACTAATGGGCAAAGCAAGAATTAAAAAGGCTTCTTTTAGCCCGGGAGCCTTCGCCTAGGGGCCCTTTTTGGCTTTGTCGGAATCCTTCGCCCTGCACGCCCGTGCTTTTTGAGCAATTCTTCTTTGAGGGCTGCCTGTTCAAAGAATTTTCCAACTGTTGGATCCATCTCAAACATCGTTCTCATGTCATAGGAAAGTTTTTCAAGCTTAATTGGAATAGTTATTTTTTCGCCTCTTGCCTGCAATTTTTTTACAATCTCGACAACATTTTCAATTCCTTTCGCAACCGGCTGTGTTTCCATTTTGGGCCCGTGTCCGTTTTTCAATGCCCTATTGGCAGAAGCTAGGTAGGCAAGCTCGTTCAAAAGCTGTTGCTTTAATTCCTCTGTTGAAATTGTTTTTTTTGGCAAATTTGGCATTTTTATCCTTTCGCCCCATAGTCCGAGAGAAGAACCTGCCTGACCAGCTTGGCCTTCTTTTGGCCCATGTTTTCAACCTCTTGCAGCTGCTTGCTCTGCGCGTTCACAATGCCTTTCACGCTGCCAAACTTTTCAAGCAGGGAGCGAGCCATCTTTGGGCCAATCAGGGGAAGGCTTTCAACAACAAATCTCTGCTGCTCTCCCAAAGTCAGGCCCTTCCTGCCAATCCTCAGCCTTACGTCAGTTCCTTTTCCCATCTGTTCCCTTTTGGCAATGACATAAATGTACTGTGCTGTCTCCCTTGCAGAGTCGGTGAAAAGAACAGGGACTCTGTAATTCAGTGCAATTGATGTAAGCATTCCAATTATGGCGTTCCTGTGGACGTTTGACTCAAACATCTTTTCCTTGCCCCCTTCCACAATCACCAATGGCCTTTCGTATGATTCAGCCATGTTTATCAGCTGCTTGTTCAGCCTTCCGTCCACAATGCTTGAGACAAAGTCCGAAACAGCCTTTCTTTCAACCGCAATTTCCTTTCCCGGAATGTAGTCCCCTACCTCCAGCTGTTTCTCAACCACTGAGCAGCCGAGCTCTTCCAGCATTTTGGAGACGCCGCTCTCCCTTTCCCTTACGTCAACGTAAACCACTATCTTGTCCGGTTCCCCGGAGTCAAAGCTGTGCAGGGTTGTCTGCTTTTCTTTTGCAGGGCTGGCTGGCTCTTGAATATCTGTGTCTGCCTTGGCATCATCTTCCCCAATCATGCTTTGTGGCCTGTAAGCTTTATCTATTGCCACGTCGTTTTTGGTGAAACTTTTTAAAAAAGTTTCTTGGCTGTGCCTCTTCATCTTATGCAGTATTTTGTGCATCTTCTTTTCTTTCCTTACGCTTGTCCAGTAGTAGGTTTCGTCCCTTGTTCCCTTTGCCATAAGGATAATTGCCTTTCCTGCCGCAAGCCTTCCGGTCCTTCCCCTTCTTTGGATAAACCTTATTTCGCTTGGAACCGGCTCGTAGAATACCACTAGGTCAACGCTTGGAATGTCAAGGCCTTCCTCTGCCACACTGTTGTGAAGGCATATAAGCCCTTGGCCTCCAACGAAAAGCTGAGTTTTTTTTACAGTTAAATCGTAAACAAATTTTGGTTGTTTTTCAAGCGGGGTTATTTTTTTGATGTAATCAAAGCAATCCGGTTCAGTAACTTTTCCTCTTTTTCTTGTTCTTTGGCCATTGTTGGCACTGCAGAAAATATTTTTGAATAGTGTAAATTTTTTATAATTAGATTTGGCAATGGGAATAAGGTTATAGTAGCATTTTTTCCCCTGGACTTCAATTCTTTGAAACGGTACTGATTCCATGACACAAATTTTAAAAGTGCTTCTCTTGACGCTTTTTTGTAAAGTTATTTTTTTTATTCCCAATTGTCGCAGTAGGAAGACTATCCCAGTTACTAATTTTTTGCTCACGGTTGTCAATACTATTCTTTTATCTGTTATGTGGCCGTCACCTCTTGTATATCCCTCGAAAAATTTCCATTTATGTTCAGTTGGGAGTGTGAAGATAATCGGGGGTATTTCTTTGTTGTAAGAGCCTATTCCTGCTTCGAAGACATACTTTATCAAATAGTAAACCAATTTTGAGTGAATGTCGACTCCTTTCCAAGTCACAGAAGGTGTGATACCGAGGCCTTCTTTTACGCAGTGCATCATTCTTTTCTGCATGTCCTTTTTTCTGGCAGCAAGATGTATGCCTGCAGTTGCAGAGGTATTTCTTGCACTTCCTTCCGCGACATATAGGCCTAGCATTTCAGCTAAAGCAGGTTTTACTTTAAGGAATCTTGATAGTTTTATTTTGCCGTAAGACGCTTCAATAAAAATGTCGCAAAATTTTTCCAAGTCCAACGCTGATTCTGCAACACTTTGGAGTGAGAGGCGGTATTTTCCTTTATAATATCTAGTGTTCTCAAAAAGCCATTCAAGAAAGCCAAAGTATTCTTTTCCCTTTTGAGTTACTGAAACAAAAATATTTCGTCCACTTTTTTTTGTTGAGATGAAAGACTCTGCCTTTAATCTATCGCGAATTACTCCTGTTGTTTTTTTATCTAGGTTTGACTTTTTTGCTATTGTTTCCATGTTCAAAGGTTTTTTATTTATTGATTCTAAAAATTTTCTGTTGCTTGAGAGAATTCTTCTTTTTGGTTGATTTAATCCCGAAATTGTACAATAGACCTTTTTTCTATTTGTTGTTGGCAGTTTTCGATAAAGTTGTTTTGCAAGGTCAAGGGTTTCGCCTCTTTCAATGTTTGGGGCTGAAAGACAAACTTTTGCAAACATGTTTTGTTGTGGCGGACTTGAAACGAGTTTTGAACTTCCATTAAAAGTGAAAAGACTATGGTCTTCTGTAATGTTGGTTCTGAAGCCTGAAGAAAAAACAGTTTCAACCACTTTAGATTTGCACAGGTGTTTATGCACATGCGTTATTGGGAGGAAATCTGTTTTGGTACCGTCAAAAGATAACGCCGAGTAATTTTCTATCTTAGCGGTTTTGTTTTTAGAAGTTTCGGAAGGTATGAAAGAGTCAACAAATTCTCCAATCTTTTTTATTTCAAGCCTATTTTCAAGGTTATTTTGGATTATGATGAACTCGTCAGGGTGAACACTGCTTGCAACAAGCACGTTCAGCTTCCCTTCCTTCAGTTCCTCTATCTTTGCCGCCTGCTCCTTTTGGGTCATGCCCTTTTCCTCGCCCTTTGCTGCCTGGCCCACAAACTTCTCTGCCTTTATGCCCGGCATTTTGTTCAATTCTTCAACAAGCCGCCTTATCGAATCGCGGTAGTGGTTGAACACTATTGCGCTGCTTCCTGGCTTAATCTTGAACTGATTTTCCAGCTCTTCTTTGAGAACAAAGAGCTTTGGGTGTACTTCCCCTTTTCCACTCAGCTCTTCGGCCATTTCGGCCGCCTGAATAATCTCCATGCTTGCCAAAAACCTTGATGTGGCCTTGCTTACCTTTCCCTTTTTGTTTTTCTCCCTTTCAAGGTACTGGTGCAATGCATTAACCCCCTGGGTTTCGAGAAGGGTGTGGGCATGGCTTGCCTTAATCATTGCCGCAACAGCGGAAACCGCTGTAAACAGGCTCATGTTCTTCGGGTTTGCGGAAATTCTTTTCCTCAGGGAATTCTGCATTTCTATTAGCCTGCCTGTCCCAAAGTATGTTGGGCTCGTGCTTTTTGCAAACCCGAACTTTTTCAGGGTTTCGGCCTGCTTTTTCATAAATGCCTCAATTAGCTTTTTCATGGCCTCGAACTTTTCAGGCAAAGAAACCATTCTCCACTCTACCTTTATTTCGTGCGAGTAGGGCACAACGTCCTCGTCCTCCAATGCCTTTATCTCAATGTTTTTGATTGAGAGGCTTCTGCAAACCTCCTTGATGTGAGCTTCTTTTCCCCCTGGCGAGGCAGTTAACCCTAGCACCAGGCCCTTTCCTTTGGCAAACTTTTTGGCAATGTAGACATAGGCGTATTCTCCGACTGCCCTGTGGGCCTCGTCAAATATTGTGAGTGACAAATCTTTCAAGGAAATCCTGCCATTCCTGGCATCATTTGCAATTGTCTGCGGCGTGGCCACAACTATCTTTGCCTTTTCCCATTCCTTGGCCCTTTTCTTGAACACAATGCTCCCTGTCAAAAGCACGATATCCTCTTCCTTCAGCTTCAGAAACTTTCTCATGCTCTTCTGGTGCTGCTCGCACAAGGGCTTTGTCGGTGCCAAAAACAGGATTTTTTTGTCCGGTTCTTTCTCCAGCACAGCTGCAATTACAAGTGTTGCCACAACGGTTTTTCCAAGGGCCGTGGGAGCAACAATCAGGCTGTTGCCTCCTTTCAGGGTTGATTCCGCAAGCTTTGCCTGGAAAGACCTTGCTTCAATTGTACCTGCCTTGATGAAGGGGCTTTTGACGAACTCTTTTTCAGGCATTCAAACCAATTAACCCTGGGAGCTTTTTAAAGGCTTTTCTAGGCAGGTTTCCGGTGAAAATGGCCTTTTTTGTGGTTTTTTCCCCCCAAAAAGGGAAATCTTTATATATTATTTTGAAATAACCTTATTTAAGGCTTTAAATTAAAATTCAGAGGATGTGAAAACGTTATGGGTGAATTGCCGCTTGCAGCTGTCGACAGGATTATTAGAAAAGCTGGTGGAGGCCGTGTCAGCGAGGGGGCCTCAGCTGCCCTGGCCGAGGTTCTTGAAGAAAAGGGCATTAAAATAGCGCAGCAGGCCAACGAGTTTGCAAAGCACGCCAAGAGAAAGACCGTCACCTCGCAGGACATTAAGCTTGCAGTAAAGAGCCTGCCTTAAACAGGCAACCTTTTTTTCCAGTCAAAAAAAGCTTTATATAATTGGAACTAGAAGCTTTACTTTATCGCTTCCCAAAACCTTTTAGAAAAAGGTTTGCGAAAAAAGGGGGAAGCATTGCAGCTTTACTTTATCGCTTCCCAGAGGACGTGTTCCTTTGGCTTTACCACAACGCCCTTTGGGCCTATTTCAAAGGGGTGCACGTTCTTGCTGTGGTTTGTTCCGCGCATCTTTCTTATGAAGAGAATCCTATTTGGGGGGGCATAGTATAGGACTATTACACCGTCTGCCATGAACTCTTCTACGCCGTAGGCGCTGAAAGTGTTTTTTTCGCTCCTTGTTTCTGACGTAAAAAGCATTGTGCAGTTCAATTCCTTTAATCCGTCGCCGAACTTGAACAGGATGTTTCTGATGGCTGTTGGCTCGCTGATTAGTGCGGCGATTGCTGTTGTGCTGTCTACAACCAGCCTTTTCACGCCAAGCTCTTTAACAAGGGATGTGATTGTGCTCAGTTCTTCCTTTATGAGCCCGCCAAAGTCTCTTTTTGGGGCTGTGTGCAGCCTGTAAATGTTTACTTTTCTTTCTTCCTGAAGCTGTCTTATGTCCCATCCAAAGCTCTCCATGTTCCAAGCAATGTTTTTTGCATTGCTTTCAACCGTCACAAACAG
>JAFCBY010000135.1 GCA_017610485.1 Candidatus Falkowiibacteriota bacterium | reverse complement strand
TTGCTGTGCAAGGCTGCTTTTGACACGGTCGTCAAGCAGTGCAATAAAGTCCTCGTGGTTGCTTATGAAGACAAGACCAAATCTGGCCTTGCCAAATTCAACCACGCGGAGAAGGTCGTAGAAGAGCTTGCTTGCCTCCTTTTCATGCAGTAACTGGTCTGCCTCGTCCAGTACAACAATTGGGGTAAAGTCAGCTGCTTTCAGGGCAGCAACAACCTTGGCATAGGCCTCGTCTGTTGCAATGCCCCTTCTTGGAGTTGCGTCTCCTAAAAAGTTTGCAATCTGCGTTAAAATTGAGTGCCTTGTGTTCAGCTGGAAGCAGTTTATGTAAAGGCCCTTTGCCCGGTCGCTGTATTGCTGGAGCTCGTTCAGGACAAACTTTACTGTGGCAGTCTTTCCGGTTCCCGACTTGCCGTGGACAAACACATTCTGGGGCTTTTTTCCCTTGAGAACAGGCTGAAGGGCAAAGACAAGGTTGTCAATCTCCGGTTCGCGGAAGGGAAGCCTTTCCGGCACGAATTCAGGGTATAGAAAGCGTTCGTCCTTCAAAAGCTCGTTTATTCCCGCTTTTTTCTCAAAAATGTTGCCTGGCATGGTAAAACCCAATAAAGCTTAAACCAGAAAATTAATTAAAGTCGTATTGTGTAATTATTCCCATATGACTAAGGGAAAAATGCTCTTTGGAACGGCCGGCGTTCCTGGCTCCTCACCAAAGCCTGACAGCATTTCAGGCATCAGGCGAGTTAGGGAGCTTGGCCTGGATGCAATGGAACTCGAGTTTGTCCGCGGGGTTCACATGTCTGAGGCCACGGCAACAGCCGTTGGAAAGGTGGCAAAGGAGAAAGGGGTCTTGTTGAGAGTGCATGCCCCATACTTTATCAACCTGAATTCAAAGGAAGAGGAAAAGGTTGCGGCAAGCAGGAAGAGGATAATGGATTCCGCCCGCATTGGGGAAAAGGCAGGGGCAAAGATTGTTACATTTCACCCGGCGTTCTTCCAAGGCATGGACAAGAAAGAGGTTTTGGAAAGGGTTATTGGAGAGATTGGGGGAATGACTGAAGAGATCGACAGGCAAGGCTGGGAGATCAGACTTGCGCCGGAAACAACAGGAAAGGCAAGCCAGCTTGGCTCCCTAAAGGAAACGGTTGAGATGGCCAAGAGAATTAAGGGAGTTTTGCCGATGGTTGATTGGTCGCACCTGCACGCAAGGGATGTTGGCAGGTTCAAGGCAGTGAAGGATTTTGAAAAGGCCATTGGGGAGATTCCTGCAAGGTTTTTGAAAGGCCTTCATATGCACGCCTCCGGAATAAGGTTTGGTGAGAAGGGAGAAAGAAACCACTTGAACATGGAGGAAGAGGGAAACTCGTTCAACTACAAGGATTTCTTGGAAGCCCTGCACAGGAAGGGGGTTTCCGGCTGCATCATCTGCGAGAGCCCTGATTTGGAAGGGGACGCGCTGCTGATGCAAAAGTTTTGGAAGAGACTTTGAACAAGCTTTGGAAAAAATTAATAGGGGGACGGTGGCCTTTTGGGCCTCCTAAATAGCTTTCGGACAGGCCTTCCCATTTTCCCCCGCATTTCCCTCAAGCGTTCGGTCAACGAAGTCATGGATATTCAACTCAGCTGAGTTTGCGGCTATCCCTTTGATCCCATGAACAGGCTTACTGCCAGGCCTGTTACCAGGGCAACCAGTGCATTGGTTTGGAAGTAGGTCAGCGCAAGGAGGTTTTCCAGCGGGACGCCGAGCCAGACATGGCTCAGTATTACTGAGAGAACGCTGCCGACTAAAAGCGCAACGAATAAGTGCTTTAGGCCGGTGAGATAATTGTGGTAAGTGCTCTTGATGAATATCAGCGCTGCTACCAAAAACATTGCGAAGAACACCAGGCCAATGCTTGCACTTGGAGCAGAAATGGTTACGCCCGAAATAACCCCAAATTCGGCTACAACCATGTAGCTCAGGACCGCAAGAAGGCTCCTGTCGTGGAAGGATGAAAAGATGTTTTTTGCGGTCAGAGCCTGTGTGCTCATCATTCGGGGGCTTTGGATTGCAGTTGCCCTTACCTCAGGCATTGCCTCTTTTACTGCCTTGCCCTGAAGCTCGTCCTCAAACCTTTTGACCACAAGGCGCTTCATCTCCGATTTTAGGTCTGCTACCTTTTGCTCCTTTGGCTTTACCCACTCTCTCTTCAAGGAGATGAGCGAGATTGAGAGCGCCACAAATGCGAATATCACGCCGACTGCGCCGGAGGCCACAAGCACCAAATCGGGATTTGGCACGAAGATTTTGTCATGAAAGGAGAAAAAGAAAAGCGCCGTTGAGCCCGCCACTATCACGAAAAGGAAAAAGCGCTTTATAAGGCTCATTAGCCAGGCTGCCAGTTCAATAAGCAGGACAATCATTACAAAGCACACTATTATACCTATTCCAAGCAAAGCAATTGTTGTAATGTCGCCGCCCGCCGCCTTTGCAAAAAGATCGTTGGCTGCAGGCATAATTGTTTCGTAGACAAAGGTATTAAGGTCAATGTTCATAAAGAAAAGAACCTCCTCCAAGTATATAAATTTTTAGGCAGGCGGTTGCCTAAGCAAAATGAAACGCTTTTAAAGGAGTTTTGGGAAAGATTGTTTATACATGGCTGAAGAGAAGAAAGAGGATGTTTTAGGCAGGGCAGACAGGTATTTTTCAAGAATTTCAGACTGGCTGAGTGCGAGAATTTCAGCCTTTGTAGCCTTTCTGTTCGTGCTGTTTGGTGCCGGTGCTTTGTATGCAACATTTATTGTTCCAATACAGCCCGAGTATGGGCCATACCTTCTGGCAGCGCCGTTTGTTTTGGCGTTGATTGCTTACTATAATAGGGCGGCTGCAGCAATCCTGTTTGCCGGCCTGCTTTTGA
>JAFCBY010000134.1 GCA_017610485.1 Candidatus Falkowiibacteriota bacterium | reverse complement strand
CTTTTTAACAGAAGGAAAAAACTCAAGCAAAAACGGAATAGAATACATTGCAATAAAGAATTTAAACGGAAAAATTCTTTTGAAAGAACAGGCAAACGGGAAAAAGGAGCAGGGGCCTGAGTTAATGCTTGCAAATGACGGAAAAGGAAATTATAATGCAGCAGCTAAATTCTGTGTAAAAGGAAACAGCATGTTTACACAGGCAGCAGACAACATCAAAGACATTTCAATAACGGCCAAAAGTATAATTGGCACAACAGAACTTGACAGAAAAACAGATCCCTACAAAATCGCAATTGAAGCATGCGGAATACACCCATATGACCTTATACCAAAAATGGGAGAAGTTGAAGTAGGAAAAGGCGAAGGAGAAAAAGAAAAAGTTGTAGCATATGCCACAATAGGCTGGAGTGTTGAAGAAGGCGGCTCAAACTTTATTGACATAACCACCATACAAAGAGGAATTGCAGCAGATGCCGCAATGAACGAAGCAAGAAAAATGTACGGTTCAGGAACAGACCTTCCTGTTGCGGAACAGCCTGCATATATAAGGGAAACAGCGATGAGAAAGGTTAAGGGGATTATAAGCTATTTTGTGCCATGCGCGTTAACAGCAACAATATACGGCGCAGTAATGAAGTTTGGCTGGGGCATTTTTGGCATTCCACTTGACGTTACATTGGACTGCGGTGTCCCTGCACTTTGGGCTACAAGGGAAGCAGTAAAAGACCTGTCCCCAGGCCAAGGCAAGGAAATCGTTGAAAACATTGAAAACTTTATAAAAGAATACATTCCCTTTGGCGCAAGCTTGGTTGGCGAAATTGAAAATTCACGCCTTTTGCCAGAAAACAAGGAAGCAGCGGAAGCGCTTGCAAAAGAGCAATTCAAAAACGATATAATCCCTGCCGCAATTCTTGGAACAGGATTGGATAGCATAAAGCTGGGCGTGAGGAACGGAGGGCAGGCAATTGGCGAAATTTCCGCAAGCCTTGCAAGCAATCATGTCGCAAACGAAGTATTTGGAGAATTGAGAAAAGGCTCGCTTCAGGCTTTGACAACAGCCGATCCAACACTTGTTAACAGTATGCAAACAGCTTATGCAAAAGAGATTAAAAAAAGCCTTATGGCAGCCAAAGCAAGCGGGGCAAAAACAATTAACGAAGTGATAGTTGCCTCAAGCAAGGACGCATACGGCAAAATGGGCGCGGAAATGGGCGATGCAATACTAAAAAATGCGAGCAGTCTTGGGCCAGGAGCTGCAGGAACTTTAAAGGACGTTGAAACCAAAATTGCCAGCAGCTTCCTTGATGAAGATGCTATGATAACTGCAAGCAAATTTGGAATAAGCGACGAGTTGGCTGAAATAACAGCAATTACTCCGGCTGAAATAACAAGTGCAGAGAAAGCAGTTACTGCCTATAAAACCAAGGTTAATAAAACATTTGGAGAAAATATCAAGAGATCTCTACGAGACCAGTTTGGAACAGATGCATCAGGAAAAAACATTTTTGACGACCTTTACAGCCCACCTGCTGGAACAGTACCCTCTAAAAACGCCGCAGGTAAAACATTCACAGAAGTAATTAATGATGCAATAAAAGAAGGCAAAAAAGGTATTACTATACAAACGCAAAAAAATCCTTTAGTAAATAACAAGGGAATACCTGTCGGAACGAAGTATAGCGCCAAAATTACCACAGACATTGATTCCGCTGCAAGGGTAGCAACGGCAAGCGTGAGAAAAGAAGGCGCCGAGTTTATTGCCCAAAATGTTGTTAGCAAAAAGGTAGGGCAGGAGTTTGCTGAAAAACTTCTTACAGGCGATGCAAAAAACAGTGTTAAAGGAATTGCTGATGAAGTCATTGACTCAAAGGGTGCAAAAAGCCTTACAAGGCTGAAGAAAATGTGGCAGAATCCTGCAAGATTTATCAACTGGAGCACAAGCTGGAATCTTGTGAAAAACCTTGCAAAAGGCGTTGCAGGAGGAGTTTTTGCAAACTATGTTGGCTACCAGGGATGGAAATTGTACTGGGGCGAGTTTGGAGGAGAAAAAATTGAGGGCGCCATAACCACTGGCGTTGGCCCTGTGAGGGGAGAGGATGTTGACGGAGACGGAATAATTGATGAATATGAGGGAATTGCAAGCCAGGAACTTGAAAGGGGGCAAACCTACAGGATTGCAATTACTGCTGAAGATTATGGCGGAAAGCACAATGAGTTTGTAAAGCTTGAGAAACAGGAAGACTTTGAAAGAATGGACCAGGAAATAAAGGAAGGAAAGGCAGTGCTCTGGGAGGAACCAGGGTGCAAGAACTTTAAGGACAAGGGAGTTGGAAGATATCTTGGAAACCTTGACCCTGTTCCGTCAAAGAAGGTAAAATCCGAACACGTGATTGCTTATTATAATTATAATTCAGAATTTGCCGACTCAAAAAAAGGAGATGTTTCAAGTGTTGGAGACGACCTTTACGAAGACGAGCTGGCAGCAGCCTTGTTTGTGGACCCAGGCAGAATTGCAGGATGTGAAATTTCAAGAACATGGTATATTGGAAGGCAAGGTGAAACAAAGGAAGAAACCAAGGCAAGGGCGGTTAAAAGCATTAAATGCGCTGCAGGCGAGCTTAAGGAAGCAAAGTTAAGGGCAGGAACAGGAGCAAGCTTTAGAAAGGTTTCAGAAGAGCTTGTGAAAGAGCAGAAAGATGCTGAAAATTATGCCGGGCTTGCCTCTGAATTCCAGGAAATCTGGAAAAAATTCAGGATTTTGAATGCAGGCTAATTCAGGATTTTGAATGTAGATTAATTCAGAATTGAAAAGGCAGGCAAGGGCAAAGCAAAATTCTAATGCCCCAAAAATTCTTTTATTTCTTTTATTTTTCTTGGATTGATTGACACATGCTGTTGGTTTGTTGAT
>JAFCBY010000035.1 GCA_017610485.1 Candidatus Falkowiibacteriota bacterium | reverse complement strand
GCTGTCAACGCTGTATTCTGTTGAGGATGTCCTTTCTGTTATGAATGCAAGGAACCAGGTTCCGTCAACTTGGTATTGGACTACGTCTCCTACGCCCATGTTGTTTGGCATTGCCACATTGAATGTGGCTGTGTTGTTGTTGATTGTTACTGTGGTATAGGTTGCGTTGATGTCTGTTGAGTCTGTTCCAATTGACCTGTAAAGGTTTATTTTTGCTTCGTCTGCCCCAATGCCCCAGTTTGTGCTTGGTCTTGTTTCTTGGTCTATGTCTTTTGAAACGCTTAGGTTTGTGTCCGTGCTTAGATTGTCTCCAAGGTTTTTGGCCGCGTTGTCGTCTCCTGACAGATGGAAGTTGTTGTTGCTGTCGTCTATGAATGTGAATGCCTGGCTTACCCTGTTTCCTGTTCCGCCCCAGTCGTCTGCTGTGGCGTCGTTTGAGACTGAGTAGTCTACTGCGGTCCAGTTTCCTGCGAAGGCTGTTCCTGTTGTACTTCTTCCAATGCTGTTTTTTAGCATTCCTATGCCGCTTGTTTGCATGAAGGCCCGGCCTGCGCTTGCTATTCCTGTGTTGTTGTATAGGTATGCGTTGACGTCCGCATCTTTTATGGAGAATACGGTTGAGTTTGCGCTTGAACTGTCACTTATTCCAATGTTGTTCCATAGCTTGAGCTTGATTGCGTCAACGCTTTCTATGTCGAAGACGTTTTGGTCTGCGCTGGCGTGGGACAAATATCCTATGCTGTTGCTTATTCTTATTTCACCGTCGCCCGTGCTGTTGTAAATGTAGTATGCCCTGTCTGCGCTTGCCTGCTCTATGGACAGGCCGTCTAATCTTACATAATTGTCCATTATTGTGATTCTTCCGGTCCTCTGGTAGCCTGTTGACAGGGTTCCGTCATGCCTCTGGCTTGCCCCTACTTCTGTTTCCGCAGTCGGCGTGTAAATCCGAATGTAGTGGTTTTCGTCAGTCGTCCAGTTGTTTATGTTCACGTCTGCGCTGTCTGCTCCGTCTGCGTAGGCCGCAACCACCATTATGTTGTTGTCTGCAACCAAATCCCTTGAGCCGTCAAAATCTTCCACTGCATCGTTTAGGCTGTCGTTTTCGTTCTGGCTGTTCCAGTCAGCCAATGAATTGTATGCCCTGTAGACGTTTACGGCCGTCCCTGCCTCTGCATCCATTGGCTGGCCGTCACTCAGGCTTTTCACTGTGTAGATTGCCGGTGAGGCCCTACCGGTTATAAACGCAAGGTATGGTGTTGAGTCCAGGGTGTACTCCAATACATCTCCTATGCCAACACTGTCCGGCATGGCGTTGCTGAAGGTTGCTTTTGTGCCCGATATTGTCACTGTTCTTGCGTCCACATTCAGGTTGCCGCTATCTGTCCCAACCGACCTGTAGAGGGTTGTTTCCTGGGTTTGGTCTGGGCCAATATCCCAGCTGCCTGTTCTGGCCTCGCCGTCCATGTCGTAGGCAAATGAAATGTTTTCGTCTGAGGTAGTGTCCGTTCCTTGGCCTACGGCACCGAGGTCTCCGCTTGCCAGGTGGTAGTCATTATTTTCTTCATCTACAAAGGTAAAATTTTGGTCAGTTCTGTTTCCTGTTCCGCCCCAGTTGTCTGCTGTGTTGTCGTTTGAGGAACTGTAGTTGACCCCTGCCCAGGTTCCGCTGAATGCCGTTCCTGTATTTACATAGCCAAGGTTGTTTTTTAAGTGGGCTATGCCGCTGGCCCTGTAGAATGCCCTTCCTGCGTTTGCTATGCCTGTGTTGTTGTACATATAGGCGGTTATGTCGGTGTCGTTTACAAAGAATACATAGGAGCTGGTGCTTGTTGAGTCGCTTATTCCAATGTTGTTCCACATTTTGACTGTAACCGTGCTTGTGCCATATAGGTCAAACGGCCTGGTGCTGCTGTTGCCTGTGTAGTGCATAATGCAGTTTGAAATCCATATTTCTCCGCCGCCTGTTACGCTGCTTACCAGAAAATTGCCAATTCCTTTTGAGGATAGGCCGTCAAGCCTTACATATTGGTCTGAAACCCTCAGGGTTGCGTTCCTTTTGTAGCCCTTTCCCCATTTTCCCTCATGCCTTTGGCTTACCCCAACCTCTGCTTCGTCGGTTGGGGTATATATTTTTATGTAGTGGTTTTCGTCTGTTGTCCAGCCTGATATAGTTGTTGCCGTTGTGTCGGTTCCGTCTGCGTACAGCGCCACTTTCATTAGTGTGTTGCTATCAACAAGGTCTAGGGACGTGTCAAAGTTTCTTGCAGTGCTTGCTATGCCTGTGTTCTCTGTCTGCGATTCCCAGTTTGTAAGGCTTGTGTATGCCCTGTAGACGTTGGCGTCTGTTCCTGCCGATGCGGCTACAGGGGTTCCTGCATTATTGCTGTCCACAGTGTACACTGTTGACGAGGTTCTGGCTGAAATGAATGCAAGGAACCAGGTTCCTCCAACCTGGTATTGGATTGCGTCTCCAACCCCTATGTTGTTGGGCATTGCTCCGCTAAAGGTTGCTGTGCTGCCTGCAATGGTTACTGTCCTGTTGTCTGGATTCAGGTAGTTTGAGTCAACTCCAACTGACCTGTAAATGCTTGGAGGTTCTGCATGCACGTTCAGCGAGAACGCTGCCAGGGTGAGGGCTGCCATTAGGGTGAGCAGGGCAATTCTTTTTAGGTTACCTTGCGGTGGCTTGGACATGCTGTTTTTCACCCCCGAATTCTATCCTGATGCATTTTTCCCTTGGAATTAGGACACGGTTTCCGCTGCTGTTTTCAACCAGCTTGACGTTGCTGCCGTCAAAGTCCAGGAATTTGCCTGTCTTGAATGAGACTGAGTGGGCAGTATCATTGTAGAAAACAGAAATAGTCTTGCCTATGCTCTCGCTGAGCAGCTTGTCCTTGCTTTCTCCCATCAACAACCCACCAACTATGTATGAAGGACGCTAGTAGAAAGGGGATTTATTCTATATAATACTTTCTTGGGGGCTTGCATTTTCCCCCAATTTAGGGAAAAATTAGTTTTTTTTGAAAGTGCTATTTCAAATTGTTTTCAGCACTGCCGGGAGAAGGCCCCACATTTTTGGCTTCAAGAGCATTTTTCTCATGAAGCTGCCTGGCCTGTCCATGTCGCCACAGTCTTCCAAGAACTTCTCAATGCCTGCGTCCCTTGCCTTTGCAAACAGGGAATCGAACTTTTCTGGCCTCAGGCCCTGGGTGTATGAGTAGATTTTCCAGTGGAGGCCAAGCTCCTTGTTTATGTCTGCGAGGTTGCGCGAGTAGCTAGCCAGGCTTTGCTTGTGCTTTAAGTGTGTTGCAATGGTGTCTGCACAGGCCTCTGCCGCCTTTAGCCCGAATATGAGCCCTCCGCCGGACGTTGCCTTTGTTTGGGCTGCTGCGTCCCCCACAAGCAGGACGTTTCCTTTTACAAGCTCTTTTGCCGGCTGCGAAATTGGAATGAGGCCGCCGACCTTGCTGAGTGTCCTTATTTTGAGCTGCCTTTGCTGCAGGAATTGCTGCAGTCCCTTTGCCGCGCTCTGCCCAAGCCTGACTCCCAAGCCGATTCTTGCGACAGTGCTTGATTCCGGCACCACCCACGCAAAGAACCCGGGTGCAAATTCTCCAAAGTGGAGCTCTACCAGATTTTTGTCAAAGTGGCCCTGTGCCCTTATCTGGAAGCCCTGCACAAACCCGTTTTCCTGGATTTTGGGGAAGAGGGCGTGCCTTACAATGCTGTTTGCGCCGTCTGCCCCAACCGTTATCTGCGATTTTACCAGTTCGCCGTGCCCCTGGTTTTGCATGAACAGGCTGTTGTTTCTGATGTCAATAAGCTTGCTGTCCATCTTGACTTCCACGCCAACCCTCTTTGCCTTCTTGTAGATATTCTGGTCAAAGACAAGGCGGTCAACCACAAAGGCAACGGTTTCCTTCCTTTCAACGGTCAGGCTTTCCCCGCCAGGCGAGAAGATTTTGGCGCCCCTTACCTGGTTCACTATGGAGTTGTCAAGCCTTAGGCCAAGGTCTTCCACACCGCTTCTTGAAATCAGGCCAGCGCATTGGACAGGCCTTCCGATTGTGGAATGTTCCTCAAAGCATGTTGCTTGAAAGCCCTCTTCCGCCAGCCTGGATGCGCAATGCATGCCAACCGGCCCTGCTCCAATAACATTGACTAATCCCAAATTTATCTCCCTAAGAATATAGTTCGCTTTGGGTTAAATTCTTTACTTTTTAGTTAATTTAACCTGGGAAAATAGCTTGCTGGCAAAAAAAACCCTTTGCCCTTTAAGGGCATCCTGTTCCTGCCTTCCACCTTGAAATCCTGTCCATTAAGGTGGCCATTGAGATGCCGCCGCCCTTCCATTGGTCGATGTAGCCTGTGAGCATCTCATTTGTGACGCAGGCATCGCCTGCCCCAACTGTAACGGTAAAGGACTCTCCATTTAACACAAAGTCGTAGACCCCGCTTGCAGCGGGCTGGTCAAACACAAGGTCTGTGGTCCCCCAGGCTTCAGAGCCATCAAGGTAGGATGTGACAAAGGTGTAATCGGCAAATGGCAGGCTGTCTTTTGTAACATTGGTGATGCCTGCCAGCGCTGACTTGCTCATTCTTGCAACCGGTGTCTCGGCCCAGAAAACCATTCTCTCCATTTCTTCCACGTTTGCCCCGTCGTAGGGCCAGCTTCCAAAAATGGTTGAGGTTGGCTGTGTGGATTCGTCCACAACATTGAATGTCAGGGTGTAGGGTTCTGCAGTGTTTGAGGCCCGGTCACTGCAGGTTATGGTGACCTCATATTTTCCCAGCTGGACATCTTCCATGCCGTCATAGTCATCCGGAAGCAAAAACTGTGAATATGCCAAATATTCGGTTACATTCCTTTGAGAGTAACTGTGCCACAGGGAGCAGCAGCTGTAATCGACATCGTTGAATTTGACAGTATACCCGTTGTATCTTGGGGCGGCTGCCCCTGATGCCGTGTCATAGCAGAAAAAATAAATGTTTGCCCTGTGCATTGGGAAATTTATCACCTTGTTGTTTGGAATGGATGCCCCCAATGTGAGAGGCGGCTCTGCGGGGAGCACTGCAAGGTCTATGTTCATTGAGTCCTGCTGCTGGCCGTCGGAAACCACCACGTCAAAATTGTAGGTGCCAATCTCTGAAGTGGTTATCCTGTTTGCCGAATCGCTCGTGTTCGGGCTTACCATTATCCTCCTAAACTGGTTGCTCCAGTCTGTAACATCAAAAAAGTCCGGCAGATTGTTGAAGCTGAAAGTCAAATTGTCCTCTACATCGCTGTCCTTTGCCTCAAAGTAGAAGCTGGTGGAATAGCGCTGACCGACCTCAAAGGTGTAGTTTGTCTTGTCCAGAATGGGAAAGCCTGCGTCAACCCCGTAGTAGTGCTGGTAAAGGTTAGGGGTATAGTTCCCGGCGTCCTGGGTCAGCTTTATCGGCCCAAACGGCTCAAAATGGGTGTAATCAGGCCGCTCGTAGGTTGTATTATAGAGCCTCAAAGTTGCGTCATCCCCGTCTATTTGCACTACCGCCAGCCTTGGAGGAAACCCGGATTCCAGTTCGTACACTGGGCCGTATCCTCCGGTAAGGTCGTTGGCCCAAACCAATGTGTTGTGGTGGCTGTGCCCGACAAATGTTGCCTCTACGTCAAATTCTGCAAGCAGGCTCCAGAATTCGTCCCTTCTCGGCCTTGCCGAAGTTCCGTCGTTATTTCCAAAGCAGTCTCTGTGGTCAAGCGAGTCAGTGGTGTGCCTTCCGCCGGGAACAGGGTGTGCTCCCTCGTGGTAGAACAGGAACTTGTGTTTGGCGCTTGTATTTGAAAGGTCGGCCCTAAGCCATGCCAACAGGTCATCATGAATGCAGCCCATCGGGCTGTATGATTCCGAAAATCGGTCTCGATTAGTTCCTGACCCTCCATCTGGAAGCAGGATGTCGTGTGAGTAGATGTTCAGCATTACAAAGTGCGCATTTTTGTAGTCAAAGGAATAAGTAAGGTTTGTGTCGGCATAGTTTCCCTGGTCAGGGTAGGTTACATAAGGGCCCTCATTGAAGTTTTCCATGCTTGGCAGGGCTGATGTAAGGTTGGGGCCAAGCACTTTTGAAGT
Organism: Candidatus Falkowiibacteriota bacterium; assembly: GCA_017610485.1. Classification (GTDB taxonomy): domain Archaea; phylum Iainarchaeota; class Iainarchaeia; order Iainarchaeales; genus JAFCCL01. The sequence goes on along the minus strand of JAFCBY010000035.1, from coordinate 4,003 downwards.
ATAGTCGACAACAGTGGGCCTTTCAATGTCGTGGTTTCCAAGGCCCATAAAAATTGGGCTGAAGCTTGGGTCTGCATTTGGATTGTTTTGCCATTCAGCGGCATAATTTCCATATTCTGCGCCCCTTTCCCTTCCCAAATCCGGAATTGAGAAGACAATTTCAAGGTCGGGGTAGGTGGTATAGCCATATCTTATCCCCAAAGGCCCTATGCCTGGGTTGTCGTCCCCCAGCCACATGAACGAGAATTTGTCTTCTGCTTGGAAGTGGGCGGTTTCCTCTTCTTGCCCTGGGAAGATGGTTGCAGAAGTGGTTGTGGCTGCGGAAGGGCCAATGGGTGTGGAAGGGCTGCCTGCCGCTGTGAATTGGACTATTGTGGCAGGGTTTTCGCCAAAGTCCAATGCAATGAAAAGCGTGGCTATTGCAAGGAAAAAAACCAACAGGCCAAGAGCCTTATTTGTTTGGTCATTCATTTCTAAAATAATAGGGGTTGAGAGTATTTATTTGTTTTGGGGGTGGGCCAGATTTCCCTTTTTTGCCGAAAAGCTTTAAATAATCTTGTTATATCAGTTGATATAACAAGGTGTTTTTGTTTGCAGAAAGCTGTTCAGATTGCCAGGTACCCAAGGCTTGACACGGTTCTAATGGTTGAGCGTTTCATTAGGGTGCATTCAGGCGAGTTCAAGAAGAGGAAGCTGTGGGAATCCCTGCCAAAGAAGATAATGTACCAGACCTTTTGCACTATTGTTGATTACTTGTTGAGCAGTGGGAAGATTGCTGTCGACAAAGAGCGAAAGATTGCCTGGATTTATAACCCTGCCCTTTTCAAAAAGTATATTGAAAAGGTGGATTTGGGCAGATGAAGAAAAAGTCTTTGGTAAGATTCGCTGATTCTAATTTGAAAAGAGCTTTTCAGGGTTTGGAACATTCTTCCGCTGAGAATCAACGCCTCTACAGATTTATCAACAGGGCTTTTGATGACTTCGAGGAAAATGCTTTTTGTGGAATACAGATTCCAAAGAAATTGATTCCAAAAGACTGCGTTAAAAAATATGGAATTGACAATTGCTGGAAGTACAACTTGCCTGGGGGCGTGGAGGCTAATTTACTCTGTTGTAGATTCAGGGGAAATAATTTTAATAAGCCTTGTCCTTGAATGGCTGGACCACAAATCCTATGAAAAAAGGTTCAAGTACTGAGCTTTAGTCCTTGTAGGCCCACTTTCCGCCTTCGGGTTTGTCTTCCTTTTTTCCGCCGCTTCCAAAGCTGCCCAACAGGCCTGAGCCAAAGCCCTTTCCGCTGCCTGTTGCGCCAAGGCCTGTGGACTGCTCCCTTTCTGAAAAGTGGTTAAATGCGTATAGTGCGGCGCCGATGAGGACTATGATGAGAACCGCCCATCCGGCGATTGCCAGGCCGTTCCCCAAGCCAAACAGGCCTGTGGGCGTGGAAGAAAAGCTTTCCTTTGTTATCTCTGTGCCTGCATTCATCAGAACAGGCGGGGCCTTGAAATTGTTTAAAGCGTCTGATTCAAGCAATTGGTTTGCCTCTTCCTCTGTCAGGTTCTCCCCCAAAATGTAGGAAATTTGCACCTCTTCGCCCGCGCTCAGGCTGAGGTTCCAGGCAAGGACTGGGTCGTCCTCAACGACTGTGAAACCGTCCTCCACAATGTCGGAAGCGTTTTCGGCAAACTCTTTCGGAATTACCTCAACAACCCTGAATTCTTTCCGTTCATCCGAATTGTTTTTTACCGAGATGACAACCATTGCCCTGTAGTAAGTGCTGTCCCCGTTTACAATCTTTTTAATTTCAAGCGTCCTTTTTACATCGCATTGCTGCATGTTTTTCTCTGCTTCCTGGCTCAGCTCCTGGCTTAGGCCAATGGCCTGCAGCAAAATGCCGATGTGCTCCTTGTTGTAGACATATTCTGATTCCTGGTCATAGTCTTCAACCCCTATCATTCCCTGAACTGATGAAAATTGCTGGGTTGCCTCTTCCGCCTTGTCCTTACAGTCAAAGAATTCATCCTCATCCCAGTTCTTCAAGGCGTCCTGCAGGTTTTCCTCCGCTGAAGTGAACTCTGCCACGACCTCGTCGCTTGGAGAGACTCCGAGCAATTCCAGCTCCAAGAGCATGCTCTGCGCAATCTCCTTTTCGTCCTCGGCCTGGTCAATGGCCTCACTGGCAAGCTGCTTGTCCTGGTCTGCATAAACACCTCCGTCGTCATCATCAACGTCTGCTTCAACACCGTTGTCTGTCGTTACCTCGATTGTCCTAAAGCGCGAGTTGTGCTCTTCGTCCCCTGACCAGGTTTTGGCAATGGCTTTTATTTCGTGGTCGCCGTCAGGAACAGAGCCTGAGTCCCACTCAATGCTGTACCTTTCCGACACTGCAGTGGTGTCTGTTCCAATATTCTCCCCGTCCACGTAGAACTTGACAAACTTGATGTTGCTCTCGTCATCGTAAGCCCAAACCTTCAAAGTTACGGTGTCTGAAACGGTTTCATCGTCGTCCGGCTTCTCCCAGCTGAGGCTTGGCTCACTGGTGTCATTATCCGATGAACCTGAGTCTGAAGGAGTTGCCTCTCTCAGGTTACTGTATCCCGAAGTGTTTCCAGCTCTGTCCCTTGCCTTAATTTTGAATTCATATTCTCTCCCATTGACCAGGTCAGTAACGGTGTAATCTGTTGCTGTTGTGGTCCTGATTAGCGAGCCGTCTCTGTAAATGAGGTACTCTTTTATGCCGGATTCATTGTCAGAGGGTGTGGGCCAGTCAAGGTAGACCTCTTCGTCATCAGGGTCTGCGGTGTGCAGGTCTGGCTCGTTTGGCGGGTCCTCGTCAAAGGTTGTGCTGTCGCTTTCAACTCCCGAAACATTGCCTGTTGCATCCCTCAATTTGAGGTAAACTGTAACACTATCTTGTGAATCGTCAAGGCAGCCGTATGAAGAGGATGTAATGTCAAAGTTTGTAACGCTGCTTGAATAATTTTGCCATCCCTTCCAGCTTGAGTTATTGCAGCTTAGTGCCATCTGCGTTGGGCTTCCCGAAACGCCCTGCACATCAATAGTTGGGGTTTCATCGTTGGTGTACTCTGGAATGGAAATGTCGTCAAAGGTTGGGCTCTCCAAATCGATTATAAAGCTCCAGTTCACGTCTCCAGAGCTGTTGCCCTGGGTGTCTCCAACAGTCACTCCAACCTGTACGGTTCCGTGGCTTTGGTCCGAGTCAAACTGCCAGCTCACATGGAAGCCGTTTCCTGCAGTGGTGATTGTTGGTGATTGCGCTTCTGAACCGTCCACAAATAAACTCAAGGTTGAGCTATCTGCATCAGAATCGCTGTCGTTCACGTCAAAGTTGATTGTTGGTCTTACTTCGTTAATTGAATTGCCATTTGCAGGCAGCATGTTGCTGACTGTTGGTGCAGAGCCTGTGCCTGCACTCGTAACAGTGATAATTTTGGTTTCAGAGTCTGTCGCAGCTTCGTCGTCTGTTGCAGTAAGAATTGCATTGAAAGTATCTGCTGTGGTGTAAGTGTGCTTTAGGTTTGTGACAAAATTGTAATTGTTGTTGCCGTCGCCAAAATCAATTTTGCAGGTGTCAAGATCGCCGTCTGGGTCTGAGCATGTGCCTGTGAAGGTTACTTCCAATGGCATCTGGCCATTGTCAGGGATTGCCTGGAAGTTGGCGGCATCAGGCGCCTGGTTTGAGATTTCCAAGCTGGCCGTTTCTGTTGTTGGTTCAGAGTTATTGTTGTTTGCTGTCAGGCTTACGTTGTCGCTGAGAATGTCTGTGCAGGCTATTACTGCGTCAGCGCTTGCGTCTTCGCCCGAAATGTCTGTAAATTCGTCCACAATGCTGCATCCTGTGGGCACTGCCCAGCCAATGCTTGTTATTGTGCTGCCTGGGTTTGTCGCATATCCATTCAGGTCAATGTTTTCGTTTCTGTAGCCTGTATAGGGCCCGCCCTGTGAAACAACCGGCGCGGCGGCAAAGGAAATAGTACTAAGT
>JAFCBY010000133.1 GCA_017610485.1 Candidatus Falkowiibacteriota bacterium | reverse complement strand
GTCAGGCTTCTTTTTTCCAAATAATGCCGTTGCACGTCGGTTATCTCAGTCTCGCCCCTTGCGCTTGGCTTCAGTTCCCTTATTACTTCAAACACGCTTGGGCTGAGGAAATAAATGCCTACTGTGATATTGTTGCTTGGCGGGTTCTCTGGCTTTTCCAAAACCTCCACGACCTTGTCTCCGTCCAAAACAGCAATCCCTGACTTCTTTGCCTCCTCTTTCGTCCCCTCATACAGGAGAACCTGCATTTCCGTTTCTTCCTGCTCAAACTTCTCCGCAAAAGGCCCCAAACTTTCAAAAACAATGTTGTCACCGTTGATTGAAATGAACTTGTCCTGCCCCACAAAGTCTTCGGCCAGCGTAATTGCCGAGGGAATGCCGCCTGCCTCGTCCTGCACCCTGTAGGTAAACTTCACGCCAAAGTCCTTGCCGCTTCCCAGATGGGAAAAGATTTCACCTGCGTGATACGTTCCAGTCACAATAAGGATGTCTTTCACGCCAGCACTCTTCAACATTTCAATTGGGTAGTGAATCATCGGCTTGTTGTATATTGGCAGCAAATGCTTGTTGACAACTTTTGTAAGGGGCCTCAGCCTTGAGCCGGTTCCTCCTGCAAGTATTATTCCACGCAATCCCATTTTATCTCCTCCTAATCCTTCACCAACGGCTTCCACCAGGCCTCATTCTCTTTATACCATTTCACTGTTTCCTTCAGCCCCTGTTCAAAGCCTGTTTTTGGCTTCCAGCCAAGCTCTGCCTCAATCTTCGAGCAGTCCAGGCTGTATCTCAAATCATGGCCAGGTCTGTCCTCAACTCTTTCAATCATTTCCTCGCCCTTTCCCAAGCCGGCAAGTAATTTCTTGGTGAGCTCAATGTTCTGCAGTTCCTGGTTTCCGCCAATGTTGTAAACTTCTCCATTTCTGCCTTTCTCCAAAACCAGGCCAATTGCCTCGCAGTTGTCCAGCACAAACAGCCAGTCCCTTACATTCTTTCCCTCGCCGTAGAGCGGAACATTCTTCCCGCGCAGCAAATTCGTAATAAACAGAGGAATTAGCTTTTCCGGAAACTGGAACATGCCATAATTGTTGCTGCTTCTAGTGACCACAACCGGAAGCCCGTAAGTGGTAAAATAGCTCATTGCAAGCAGCTCGCCGCCTGCCTTTGCCGCACTGTAGGGGTTCCTTGGATTAAGCATATCTGTTTCCTTGAAGCTGCCTTCGGCAATCTGGCCATAAACCTCATCTGTACTAATCTGCACAAATTTCTCAACATTCTGCTTTCTTGCCTGATCGCACAATACCTTCACTCCAAAAAAGTTGCTTTTTGCAAACGCGTCAGAATCCTCAATGCTTCTGTCGACATGGCTTTCCGCAGCAAAGTTCACCACTGCATTGCATCCCTTCATTGCCTGTTCAACGTCATTTTCGCTGCAGATATCCCCCCTGACAAACTTGTAGCTCTCTTTTTCCTCCAAGTCAGACAGGTTTTCCCTTCTTCCTGCATAGGTGAGCTTGTCCAGATTTACTATCTCGTCGCCTGGATTTTTCTCCAAGTGCTGCCTTATGAAGTTGCTTCCGATGAAGCCGCAGCCTCCAGTTACCATTATCCTCATTAAAATCCCTCTAAAAATGGACTCTGAGCAATGTATACTATGAATTGGCTCAATAAATTAATATATAGGGTTTGGTGCAAATCTCGAACCCCAAAAAGTTGGTACAAAAATCGAATCCGGCGAACTAACGAGCCTAAATATGGTCTCTGTAAAGCTCAATTGTTTTCTTCAGCCCGTCTTCCAGTGAAAAGGACGGCTTCCAGCCCAGCTCCTTTTCGGCCTTTTCAATGCAGAGGAGTTCCCTGCAGGCCTTTTCCTTCCCAAAAAAGTTTGGCCTAATCTTTCTTTTGCCGGTCTTGCCAACCTTTTCAACGAGTTCCCTGACAGAAATGCTTTTTCCAGAGCCCAAATTGAAGGCCTCTGCCCCAAGATTTTCATCCAGAGCCTTTTTGCCAATGGCAAGGAGCCCTTGGGCAACGTCTTCCACGTAAATAAAGTCCTGGCTGTTTTTGCCTTTTCCCTTTATGCTTGCCGGCGCTCTCGCCAGCATTCTTCTGACAGAGCTTGGCACAATTCTGCTGTAGTTTGGGTCAAACCCGCCGTAAACATTTCCAAGCCTTGCAATTCCAACACTCAGCCCCCTTACAGCGGCCCTTGCGCACTCAAATTCCGCCTTAATTTTGCTTTCGGCGTAAAGGCCCTCTCCCTTGAGTTCGTCCTCTTCATCAAAGCATTTTTTCGTGAAGCTACCGTAAACCTTGGCGCTTGAGACAAACACAACCGCGCTTCTGTGCTTTTCAGCCACTTCCAGCACCATCCTTGTGCCCTCAACATTCACATTCAATGCCTCTTCCTCATCCTCTTCCACTTGGGCTGCAGTGCTCTTTGCAGCCAGGTGAAAGCATATCTCGGGAGTTGCCTCCGAAAAGGCCATTTCAATCTCTTCCATAAGGCCAAGGTCAGCCCTAACGGTTTTGACCCTTCCCTGAATGCCCTGCTCTTTAAACAAATTGTTTTCTGAATAAATCATGCCGCAGACATCTGCGCCCTCTTCCACCAGCGCCTTGCACAGCCAACTTCCAATAAAGCCGTTTGCGCCTGTAACAAGCACCTTTTTTCCGCTCCAAAAACCAGTCATACCAAAGAATGAGTTTCCAAAAAATTTATTATATGAATTGCCGGCATTTTTTTCCCAGAACACTAGTACATTTGCCAAAGCCTTACCCAATGCCTTTAAATAGGTTTGAAATTATTTTATTTGAGAAAATACTGCGTGGTCTGAAAGACCCGCAGTCACTATTTTTTTAACCCTGAATAACCTTCTTCTTCTATCGCGCGCGACACCGCTTACGCGGTGTCCTTTAA
>JAFCBY010000034.1 GCA_017610485.1 Candidatus Falkowiibacteriota bacterium | reverse complement strand
CTTTCTTCTTCCGCTTGGCCTGTTCTTCCTGTCATTAATCCTGTGGCAGATGGGCTTTTACTCTGACGTAATCTTTGCAGCACTGCTTCTCCTAAACGGGCTGCTGATGGTTGCATTCGGCCTCGGAATGCAGATGAAGCCACGTGGAACAAAACATACGCCAAAGCTCCTGATTGACAACGCCACAAAGAAGACCGCCCCATTCCTCGAGGCGACCGGGGCAAGGGCTGGTGCGCTTCTCGGGGACGTTAGACATGACCCGCTTCAAAGTTTTGTCGAATCAAGCTTTGTTGTTTGTCGTGATGGTGTTGAGGGAAAGATTTCTTTTGAAAACTTATGGAAAGAAATGTCCTTGAAATATCCTAAATTGGTGGAAAAGCACGATGAAGGCTATGAGGCAATGGTTTTCCCAAGAGAAGAAGCAGTCTTTGTTTACGGTGTTAATGACAAGAAAGAGATTGTCAAGTCAAGAATCTATTCAATGAACAGAAGGCCTTACGATGACGAAGTGGTTGAGGTCTCTGTTGGCGAATCAAAGGTTACTTTGACTCCTGAGCACAGTGTCATAACTAAGAAAGGCGACAGGGAAGCTGAAAAGCTTTCCAAAGGCGACGAGCTAATTAAAATAGCCAAGCTTGAGCTTGCAAAGGTTTTCGGCTAAAAAGCCTCACCACCTCCAATATTGGAATTTTTTCCTACGGCTTGTGTGCTGTTCGGTTTAAGCCATTGCACGCTTAATCCAAGGTCAATGGTTAATAAATGTTTTTTTAGATATCTATTCTACGATGTCTTCAAAGGAGGCTGCACTGTATGAAGACTGTGCCTGGGTTGATTTCGACTTAATGGAGCGCTTTATGGCGGATGTGTTTAAGGCAGTGGGCGTGCCGGAAGAGGATGCAAAAGCATGCGCTGAGGTTTTAATTACTGCAGATAAGAGGGGAATTGACTCCCATGGGATAAGCCGCCTCAAACCGATTTATTATGACCGGATTAGGAATGGCATGCAGAAGCCTGTAACCAAGTTTGAAATTGTCAAAGAAAGCCCTACAACCGCTGTTGTTGATTGCCACACTGGGATGGGCATGGTGGTTTCGAAAAAATCAATGCAGCTTGCAATTGAAAAGGCCAAAGGGTATGGCATGGGAATGGTTGCTGTAAGAAACTCAACCCATTACGGGATAGCGGGTTATTATGCGATGATGGCAGCTGATCTGGGAATGATTGGTATTTCCGGAACAAGTGCACGCCCTGCAGTTGCACCAACATTTGGTGCAGAAAACATGTTGGGAACCAACCCACTTTCGTTTGGCATGCCAACTGATGAAGATTTTCCTTTTGTTTTGGACTGTGCAACCCCAATAATTCAAAGAGGTACGGTTGAGATAGCTGCCAGGGCCAGCAAAAGGGTGCCAAAGGGCCTTGTTGTTGGTTCGGATGGGAATTCAATGACAAACCCGGATGAAATTCTTGAGGAAATGTTAAAGGGAAATGCAAGCTTGCTTCCCTTGGGCGGAATCGGGGAGGGCACTGGTGGCCACAAGGGTTATGGTTATTGTACGGTTGTGGAGATTCTTTCAGCTGCTCTTTCCGGAGCGGCATTTCTCAAGAACATAACCGGTGTAAATGTGGGGCACTTCTTTATAGCCATTGATGTTTCCGCTTTCACTGTTCTTGAAGACTTCAAAAAGAGGGCCGGTGACATCCTAAGGGACTTGAGGGCTGCAAAGAAAATGCCTAACCAGGAGAGAATTTACACTGCTGGCGAGAAAGAGTACCTTGCATGGCTTGAAAGGAAAGACAAGGGTGTGCCAGTCAACAAAAGCATTCAAAAGGAAATGCTCCAAATAATAAAAGAGCTGAATCTAAAAGGCTATGATTTTGGTTTCTAATTCCTTAATTTTTGGATGCTAACCTCATCATCGCCTAACCAAAGCCAAAGCATTTAAAGCATTTCCAACATTAGTCTCCTTAATGGAAGAAAAGAATTTCAAAGCCCTTTCCCAAAGGGTTTCCTCCGTTTCCACAAGGCCGTTCAAGGGCTATGTCTACAACGTGACAACAGAGACAGGCAACCTCTTTGTCGAGGATATCCTGGTTCACAACTCGGGCGGCCTTGGTACGCCCGCACATTTAAGGGTTGAGCCTGGAATGATTCACAGGGCTTCCGGCGGCGTCCTTTTCCTGGACGAGATTGCCACCCTAACCCAAAAAGCACAGCAGGAGCTCTTGACTGCAATGCAAGAAAAAAAGTATCCTATTACTGGCCAAAGCGAGCTTAGCTCTGGTGCCATGACCCGAACTGCTCCTGTTCCATGCGACTTTGTCCTTGTTGCAAGCGGCAATTACGCTGACCTGAAAAAAGTGCACCCCGCACTTAGAAGCAGGATTCGGGGCTATGGCTATGAGATTTATATGAATGTTGACATGCCTGACAATGAGGCAAATAGGGCCAAGATTGTCCAGTTCATTGCCCAGGAGGTCAAGAAGGACGGGAAAATCCCGCATTTTACAAAGGAGGCTGCTGACCAAATAATCTTTGAGGCAAGAAGGCGCGCGGATAGAAAGAACAGGCTTACTTTGAAACTTCGTGACCTTGGCGGCCTGATTCGCGCTGCCGGGGACATTGCAAAGGAAAAGGGCCATGCTTTGGTCCAGCCGGAGGACCTGACCCAGGCCAAGTTTTCTGCAAGAACCCTTGAACAGCAAATGGTTGACAAGTTCCTTGACTTGAAGAAAGAGTATGAGGTTTATCTTACAGAGGGAAACGTTGTTGGAAGGGTCAACGGCCTTGCAGTAAGCAGTGACGGCTCAGCTGGAATGATTTTGCCTATTGAAGCTGAAATGGCTCCTGCTGCAAGCAGAAGCGAGGGCAGGATAATTGCGACAGGAAAGCTGGGCGAGATTGCCAAGGAAGCCGTGCAGAATGTAAGCGCTTTGATCAAAAAGGTTTCGGGAAAGGACGTGAGCAGGCACGACCTCCACATCCAGTTTTTGCAGACCTACGAGGGCGTTGAGGGAGATTCAGCTTCGGTAAGCGTTGCCACTGCCGTCATAAGTGCGGCAGAGCAAATTCCGATAAAGCAAAGCCTTGCAATGACCGGTTCCCTTTCAGTAAGGGGTGAGGTTTTGCCGATTGGGGGTGTGAGCAGCAAGATTCAGGCCGCAATCAAGGCCGGATTCAAGGAGGTTGTCATCCCAAGGGTAAACCAGGCAGACATTGTACTGCCTGAATCAGAGCTCAAGAAGATTAGGGTTATTCCTGTTTCCACCCTGAACGATGTTTTGCAGCACGCCTTTGTCAAGGGCCACAAGACAAGCAAGCTTCTTCTCTCCTTGAAAAAGATCCTCAGCTTTTTGCCAAAGCCAAGTTCGGCAGACATCGCCAAAAAAGCGATTTCTTAGTCGCCTAAGCCCGCCCTTTGACTTTGCCAGCGGTCCTTGGAAGCGACAGCATTGAGGCTGGCCCTCTTTTTGTTGATTCCAATGCCGGCAATTTTCCAATTGCAGGACGAAGGCCTTGCAGTCAATTCAGCAAACGGCCCGTCAAACAAAACTGGAAGATTCTTCCAACCCCCAAGCCTTGCAATCCTGTACGCAGGCGGTTTGCCAATCCTTTTTTCCTTAAACTGTATTTCGCCCCTGTCAGGCTCAACCCTTTTCGTGATAGCATTCAGCAAAATTGTCTTTCCATAGCCGTTTTCCCCCAACCAATCCCAAAGTCTTGTCCTTCTTCAGCTTGAAGGAAACGTCTTACAGGGCGTGCACTCCGCCAAAGTGCTTGGAAACAGACTGCAATTCAAGAAAAGTTTGACCCTTTACTCACACTCCCTCCAGGAATTCAGTTGCCTCTTCAAGAAACTTTTCCGCAAACTCTATGGCCTTTTCCGCTTGCTCTTCGTTGGCCTTGCTGTCAAGCCCATAGTTCAAAGAGTGCCTTATTTTTCTGTAAAAGTCAAGCTTGTTCAGCATTCCCTTGTTCAGTTCCTTGCCGTGCTTTTCAACCAAGTATTTAATCAATGCAAAATGGCTTCTTTCGACAACGCCGTCCTTGAAGGCAATTGCCCTTGCCGCATGAAACATGGGTTGTATGCAAGCATTATCGCAGTTTCGTACAAGTCCATTTCAAGGTTTTTCTTTGCAAAGCCAACGTATTCTAATGCCTTTTCCAAAGACAAACGCAAGTTTGGCGCCATAAGACAACGACTAGTAGAACGCATCATAACAGCAGCATTCAGCAGGGCAACCCTGCGCAACTTCTCAGCCAAACACATGAATGACTGAGTTTTGTACCAGAGTCGGTTGCTTTTTTTTAGCACCCTGTTCCTGCTTTCCAGGCGGCTATTCTACTAATGAGTGTTGGCATTGTGATATTGCCCTGCGCCCATTGGGAGATGAAGTCTAAAAGGGCGTCTGTGTCAACGCAGGAACTGCTCTGGAACTCAAATGCTCCTAGGTCCCATTCCGTTCCCTGCGGCCTTGCAACTCTGTCAAGGTCAAGCCGTATGCTTTCCCTAAAGGTTGCCTCGTAGAGGTCGAGCACTTCATCCAAGCTTTGGGGCTGGCTGCCTGTATCTATTGCAGGGCTTCCTACCTGCAATCTAAAGTTGTTGCCGTCCAAATCTTCAAAAAGCTGGTCAAGGCCTGCATCGTCAGGGCTTGCAACCAGATTGTTTGCCTCAGTTCCCACGTTGAAAAAGCTTCTTCCAGAATTAAAAACAGTGTTCTGGTATGCGTGCTCAACCTGCCCAATGCCGCTATTTGTGCCATGGATAAGGTTGCCTATTGCATAGGTTGGCCCCAAATTGCTTGAGTCAAGAATGCCTGTATCACAGTTGTAGACTGTGTTGAAGATAAACCATATGTTGTTTGCCCTGAACATGCTTAAAAGGCAGTAGCCAAAGGGTCCGCCTGCGCTGTGCTGCACGTCATCTTCCCTATTGTTGAAGACTGTGTTCTGCGAAAAGACAACGTTCCTTGCTGTTTTTGATGCAAAGAGTATCTGCGAATTCTCATAGCCCAAATTCCTTGCAACAAAGACGTTTTCAACGTCAATGGTGTCCTCCTCCCCAACAACGCCGTCGCCGCCGCTGACCTGGATTCCGTCGCCCGCAAGGTGGTAAAAGCTGTTGTCAACTATTGTGACATTCTGGCCGTTTACCTTTATGCCGTGGTAGTCATAATCCTGGTCATAAACCTGCCAGTTGCCTGTGTCATGAATTTCGTTGTTGTATATGACGAGGTGCTGGCCATTCGTGGCGACTGCAGTAGAGTCTACACTGTGCACATCAGAATTTCTTATGGCCAGGTGGTGGTAAGAGGGATCTGTCATGCGTACCCTGCTTCCGTCAAATTCAAAATTTTCAACAATTGCGTAGCTGCCTCTTAAGCTGAACGTTTTCTGCCATCCGCCTGTGCCGCCCGGCAGGACGGCCGGTCTGCCAATTCCCCTCACAAAGACAGGCTGTGTGCTTGTACCGCTTGAATCAATGGCTATGCCGTCCTGGTCAGAGTAGGGCCCGCCGTGCACTTCTACTATGCTTCCCTCTGGCAGGCTGGTTGGGATTTCGCATCTTGGGCTTGCCTCTGTCCCGTTACTGCCATTATCGCATCCCCCTGGCGCGGTGTTGTCGACGTAGTGCGTATAGAAGCCGCTTTGGCTGCTTGGGTTGTAAGTCAAACCGGAATTCCTGCTGGCTTCAACATCATACATTCTATATGTTTCCTCAATTCCAAATTCCGGTTTTGGAATTCCAATAGGCGGCATCCATTCGCATTGGCTTGAGTCATTGCATTCAAAGCCCGGGCCTCTTGGTTCGCATTCCGCGTCTGTGGTGCAGGCTTGAGCAAAGGCTGGTGTTGCAAGGAATATTGCAAGGAATGGAATCAGCAAGCAAACGAGTTTGGCCATTTAAAGTTTTCCCGCATTGAATATACTATTAGAGGGATTATTTTAGTATATATATAGTTGTTGATTGGGCTTTTTTTTGGCAGTGGTTAGGGTAAGACTGGAAGAGCAAATAAGCCGGAAACCAATACAGGTTTCCTAACAAGCCAATTTTTTTAATTGCGTTAAGCAGTTTTCCCTTCAGGCGCTTAGCACTATCTTTCCCTTTCTCAGGGAGAAGCGCTTCTTTCCGACTTCAATTGGCTTGCTGTTCTTCCTGTTCAGGTAGGTAATGCTTTTCTTTCTCTTGTCGATTGCCTCAACCCTGCCAAGCCAGGTTCCCTCGATCGTGTAAATTGGGAGGCCCACCAGCAGCCTTGTTACCTTTTCTCTCACATCCAGGACCTCGCTTAGCCTGAAGGCCAGGAGCAGGACCAGGAAGCTTCCGAGGATGGTTGTAAGGAATAGGTTTAGGTCAACCTCCCTCAGCAAAACAAGGGTTGCGGTATCCAGAATCCACCAAAAGAGGAGAATGCTTATTCCAGTAAGCATGTATTTTCTCAGCAAAAACGCTTTCTTCAGGTGAACCACGTCAATGCCCCTGCCAGCGACTCCGATGAGGGCTGCCAAAGCAATGAACAGGTAGGTGGCCTGCACAATTCTAACTGAGTCCAGCAACGGGTCTGTCAGCGGGCTTTTCGCAAATTCAGTGTAGGCCGTGATTACGCCAAAGGCCCCTACGAAAATGCTTCCTATGTAGAACGGAAAGCTTATTCTTTGGACAGAGATGTTTCCAAGGCTTCTGAACCTGTCCAGGATGGGCTCCTCCAGTCCGAAGCCCTTTAGCAGGAGGTAAACGCCCAAAACAAATGCAATTATCTGGAAGGACATTGTGCCAACGGCAACAAAGAGCAGAAGCAAAATGGCGGGAATTCCAAAAACAATTCTTGCAACATAGGGATCCTTTATGACCTCCTTCAGTGTGAAGAAGGCTGACTCAATTTGCTGCGCCTGCTTAATTATGACGGTTTCCTTTGAGACTATCTTTGCATGGCTTTGCAGGATTGGGATTATCTGGTCGTCCTCCGAGCCGTCTGTTACCATCTGACTCCCCTGGGTCAGCCAAGGCGAGTTTGGAGGCGGCCTCAAGGTTTTTTTCCCGCCCAATAACAGGGCCCTTTATTCCTGTCTTTTTGCCAAGGTCGTTGTCCCTGTCAACGCATACTACAAGCAAGTTATCCATTTTGGCCACGTCTCAATTAATAGCAAAGTTATATATAAATGATTCACTAAAATATATTTAAAGCACGTAGTTCACAAAAAATTGAGCAGTTCACAAAAAAGTGAGGAAAAAAATGGCTTCGCAAAACTGGAAATATGTCATATTCATTTTCCTAATATTCCTAATTTTCAGTCTTGCCGTTTCGTTTGTTTCAAACTTCAATGTGATTATAGAGAATGCGCTCTGGCTTGTTCTCGCTGTATTTTTCTTGTTTCTTGCCTGGAAGGGCGACCTTCTGCTGCAGCTTGAGGAATACCAGAGGGCTGTAATAATGCGCTTTGGAAAGGTCAAAAGGGTCGGGGGGCCGGGCTGGTGCCTGATGTTTCCGTTTATTGAAAAGCCGACAATTGTGGACCTTAGAACGCAAACAATCGACGTTCCAAGACAGCAGGTCATCACAAAGGGAAAGATCGAGCTTGGCATTGACGCAGTGATTTACCTGAGCATTAGGAAGGACAAGGAGTCTGTAGTAAAGAGTGTTATAGCGGTTGAGGACTACAGGCATGCGGCAAAGCTCTATGTCATAGCCGCCTTGAGGGACGTGCTTGGAAGCATGACCTTGGATGATGTAATAAGCAACATCAAGACCATAAACACAAAAATAAAGGAGGGTCTGGAAAAAATGGGCAGTTCCTGGGGTATTGAGTGCGAAAGCGTTGAAATAAAGGACGTTGACATTCCAAAGACGGTTCAGGATGCAATCCACTATGAAAAGGCAGCAGAGCAGGAAAAGCTTGCAAGAATGGAGAAAGCAAAGGCCCACGAATATGAGATCGAAACTGTGAAGAGAGCGGCCGAGCAGCTGAGCGACAAGGCCATGTCATACTACTACATCCGGGCATTGGAGAAACTGGGTGAGGGTAAATCAACAAAATTCTTGTTCCCAATGGAGATAACAAAGCTGGCTGAGTCAATTGCCGGCGGCTCAAAGTCAGGTCCTGCCCTGGAAGAAATGTTCAAGAAGTACGCGCCGGCAGTGCAATCACTTCTCACTCCCCAAGAAAAAGCCCAGACGAAAAAGAGGGTAAAGAAGAAAAAGAAGTAAAGCCAGGGTTGAGAAGTCCAGGAATAAAACAGTCCAATTCTGCTTTATCCAATGGCTGACACAATTGCATAGGCTTCAATCAATGCCCCAATTACCATTAGGCCGATTGCGTACAAGACCATTACTATCACGTCTTTGGTGATCGTTCCCATTTCCCCTCGCAGGTGCCTTTTCTTGGTTGCGGCAGCCCCAATGATTCCGCCTGCAATCGCACCCACAAAGTAACCCATGGATTCGAAGATGCCGTGCGGGAACAGGCTGAGGAACCTGTTTACTGCAATGAACAAGGCTGTTATCCCGCCGTGGCTCGCGGCATAGAAAACAATGTCCTTGCCAATAAGCACGCCCAAAACAGAAGCATTCCAGCCAATCAGGAAAATTGCACCCGCGCCATAGATAAACGACAAAATCAGGGTGGGAAACAGCACGTGTTTCTCTGAGGTTGTCAATGCTTCCCAGGGTTGTCTCCTGCTCGGCAAACATGAGCTGCCTTGTTTCAATCGGGACAACGCTGTACCAGAAGGCGTAAGTCAAAATCATGCCGAGAAAGAAGAATGCGTAAACCTTTACCACGTTGAAATGCCTTGCCAGGAAAAAGGCGCAAAACTTCGGCCTTTCAGCCTCCTTTTCCTCCTCGCGCTTGAAAATCGAGTGGAACAGGGGCACGAGTGTAATTGTCACAAATGCAATTGACAGGATTGAAGCGCTTTTTGGGAATGACATGAAGGCAATCCAGAGAGAAACAGAGCAAATGAGGCAGGATGCAGCCAGCATGAAAAAGGGGTGCTTCAAGGCTTCTTTCCAGGTCAACACTGATTCAAGCACCAAGGGGCAACACCATGATTTAAATAACTTGTTGTTAAGAGAATATATTGCAGGACAATAATAATGTTACTGTTTTCTGCTGATTTTCAAGGTTTTTTGGTATGACGGAAAAACTGGTGTTGCCGGGAGAATTCCTAAGCACTGAAGAAGAGTATGTGCCGGGAAAAAACGCTTACGAATGCGAGGGCGAAGTATGCAGTGGCAGCACAGGGCATGTTGAAATCAACAGCAAAACCAAGGAAATAGGGGTGAAGCCAATAAAGCAAATGCAGACCCTGAAAGTGGGAAGCATTGTCTACGGCCTTGTAACTCTGGTGAAGGAGAATTCCCTCACCATTTCTTTGTGCCAGCCTCCGGAGGGAGAAAAGCAGATAATTGGCCAAAGCAGCGCAATGCTGCCGGTAAGAAATGTAAGTCGTGACTATGTTGAGAGCCTGAGAGACTGCTTCAAGATAGGCGACATAGTCAAGGCAAGGATAACAAAGCTGACGCCGCAGGCCATTGACGTTTCAACAAACGAGCCTGAGCTCGGCGTTGTAAAGGCATTCTGCAGCAGGTGCAGGGAGCCACTGCACATATTTGACCGGTCTTTAAGGTGCCTGAGCTGCGGATGCAGCGAGCCAAGAAAGATTGCAAGGGGATATTTGCTTAGGTGATTTGTTTATGGATGTTGAAGTAAAAAAGAACTCGGCAAGTGAACTGCAGGTTGTCCTGCAGGGGGAAAGGCACACATTCCCAAACCTTTTGAGGGACACACTGCTGCAGGACTCAAGCGTTGAGTTTGCGGCATATATTTTGCCCCATCCCCTTGGAGACAAGGCAGAGATTGTTGTAAAGACCAAGGGCAAGAACGCAAAAAAGGCAGTGGCAGACGCTTTGAAAAAGATAGACAAGCAGCTCTCAGAGTTTGAAAAGGCCTTCAAGGCCGCAAAGTAAGCCGAGCAGCCGGCTGGGCTGAGCACTGTCTTTATGCCTTTCAGGCGCTCGACAGTGCATGCTCGCATTTGGCTCGCAACTTCAATGAGCTGTTATAATTATGAAGGGCCTTTTTCGCGTGCTGGCAGTAGACGACGGTTTTTTCAAGCCAAAGAAAAAAGGCAAAGCAATTCTTGTAGGGGTTGTAAGCAGGCTTGACGGCAGAATTGAGGGCATTCTCTCAACCTCTGTCAATGTGGATGGCTTGGACAGCACAAACAAAATAACCAAGCTTCTTGAAAAAAGCAAGTTTAAAGGGCAGGTAAAGTTCCTCATACTCGACGGGCTGAATTTTGCCGGCTTTAACTTTGTTGACCTTCCCAAACTCAACAAAAACCTGGGCATTCCCTGCATTGCAGTGCAGAGAAAGAAGCCAAACTTTGAAAAAATAGAGTCTGCCCTCTCATCTTTTAAGGACAAGGGCAAGAGACTGAAGCTCATAGAAAAGGCCGGTCCAATCCACAAGGCGAGAAAGGTTTTCTTCCAGGCAGCAGGAGGGGACGGGAAAACAATTAAAACAGTTCTGTCTAAAACAACTAAGCACGGAAACCTTCCAGAGCCACTAAGGCTTGCGCACCTGGTTGCAAGCGGGGTTTCAAGGGGCGAAAGCACGAGGCCATGATATGGACTTAAAAAAAATCCACAAGAAACTGAAGTGGCTTGACCCCTTCACCTATGTTGACCTCTACCTAATGCCAAGGGTAAACCCAAAGGAAAACGAGGCAATAGGCTGGGTTGTATACCTTGCAAGCGCCTTTATCTTTGCCTGGCTGATTTACACCGGGCTTGGCCTGCTTCTTGGCACACAAAGCCCGATGATGATCGTTGTAAGCGCCTCAATGGAACCCCTATACCATAGGGGTGACATAATTATACTGCATGGCACCACAGCCGAGGGCCTTGACGGCCCTGTTGTCGAGCTTGGCATGCCCTCATTGCAGGAGAGAGAGCTTGCCTCCTTTGCCTCACCCTCCTATAGTGGAAGGCAAATTCAGTCAATAGAATTTGATTCAGGCCAAAGCCTTGAAATAACACAGGAGGGCAGTGTGGTAGTCTACTGGAGCACGCACCTCAGAAAGCCTGTTGTTCACAGGACGGTGGCAAAGCTTCATGCAGGGGACGGCTGGTATGTGCTCACAAAGGGTGACTCAGAGCAGAACAGTACTGTTGACCAGGACTGCGGCCAAATCCTCAATGGCAGGCCGCAAAAGGACTGCATTGAGCTCTACCCTGTTCCAATTGAAAACCTCCAGGGCAAGTCCTTCCTCCACATCCCCCTGGTGGGCTGCGTCAAGCTATGGCTCTTGGATGACCTTGGAAGCCTTCTCTCAACAGGAAAGCTGCCGGCAGAATTCAAGAAAGGGAATTTCTGTTAATTTTCTAATTTTAGTCTCCTGCAGAATAGCATTTTAAACCTTATTGAGTAGAATTACTATTGGGGGTTTTTGATGAAGCTTGTTCTAGAGAAAGCAGCTGATTTCCAGAAGAGCATTGAGGCAATCGCTGTTTTGATTGACGAGGCAGAATTTGTAATTGACGAAAACGGCATGGCGTTAAAGGCAACCGACCCCAGCCAGATTTCGATGGTCGACTTCGTACTTGAGAAAAGCGCCTTCAAGGAGTTCAACGCAGAGGGCAAGGTCAAAATAGGCCTTGACCTTGACTACCTAAGGCAGATAATGTCAAGGGCAAAGGCAGACGACGAATTAACGTTGGAATTGGATGAAAGCAAGAGCAGGCTGAACGTCAGCTTCAAGGGTGCAAGCGCCAGAAAGTTCAACCTTCCATTAATTGACATTTCTTCCGCCGAGTTGCCAAACCCAAAGATTGAGTTTGACGCAGAGGTCAAGCTTTTGGCCTCTGTTTTGCAGGACGCCTTGAAGGACGCGTCCCTTGTAAGCAGCCACGTTTCCTTGGGCGTTTCCGGGGACAACTTTGTGGTGAAGGCAGAGAGCAGCAAGGGCAATTTGGACAGTGTTACAGAGAAAGACAAGAAGAACCTGATTGAGTTGAACGTGAAAGGGGACACAATGAGCATGTTTCCGTTGGACTACCTGCAGGACATGTTGAAAACCGCACAGTCAACGACTCTTGTTGAGCTCAACATGAAGAACAACGCCCCAATCCAGGTGAGCTACGGAATCGGCTCTGCAAGAATAAAGTACTTTTTGGCCCCAAGGATTGAAAGCTAGTTCTTTTCTCCCTGGGAGATTGAAAGCTAAGGCTTATTAATCACCTTTCTCTTTTTTTAATCTGTAATGCTTCAGACAAAGGTAAAGATTGGGCACATCTTCGTGATGATGCTTATAATTCTTGGTTTTGGAACGGTCCTGTTCAACATACTGGAGGGTTGGTCCATGGTGGATTCCTTCTACTTTACTGCTACTACACTTACCACAATTGGCTATGGTGACCTTGTGCCCACAACAGACATTTCAAAGCTTGCTACTGTTTTCTTTGCCCTCAGCGGCGTAACAGTGTTCCTCTATGCCCTCAGCATTGTAACTACGCACTACATTGAGAAGGGCCAGCAGTTTGAGGAATACGAGGCCCAAAAAATCAAGGAGATTCTTGGCAACATTGCCCTACCCTTCAAGAAAAAGAAGGGGCTGAAGAAGTAGTCAAGTTATGTCAAAGTCTGCAAACCGTTTTAAATAAGTTGGCGCCTATTATTACTGGGTTGGAAAATGCTTACTTTGAAAAAGGTGGACTCTTGGAAAAAAGCGATTGATGCAATCTCCTCCTTCATAAACGAGGGAAACTTTCGCTTCAACGACAACGGGGTCTCATTGAAAGCTACTAACCCAAGTCAGGTTGTTCTGGTAAACTTTTTAATGCAGAAGAATGCCTTTGACAAGTTTGAGCTGGAGCCAAGCTTTGTTGGCCTTGACATAGTGGAGCTGAACAAGATAATGTCAAGGGCTTTGCCAAACGACACGCTTTTGATTAAACTTTCGGACAACGAGATGAAGCTGAACCTGGAGGGCGCCATCAGCAGAAGCTTTTCCCTGCCATTGCTTGACGTTTCGGAAGAGGAAATAAAGATGCCCTCCCAGGAGTTTGACGCAAGCGTTGAAATCAACGCCCGCATTTTGAAGGAAGCCTTGAAGGACGCCTCACTCTTCGGAAGCAGTGTTGTCCTCCGCGTTAAAGAGGGACAGCTCTCTATTGAGGCCCGTGGAAGCAGCGGGACCCTGCACAGCGTTGCAAAGCAGCAGGCAAAAAACCTCATCATAAAAAGCAAGGGCGAGGTTGTAAGCAAGTACTCCCTTACCTTTCTGCAGAACATCATCAAAGAGGCCAACTCAGACCAAAAAGTTTTGCTCCAGCTGAAGAACGACGCCCCAATGCGCGTTTCCTACAAAATCGGCCCGGCCGAAATAGAGTTCTTCCTGGCCCACATGATACTGTAGGGTTCAAAACCCTCCCCCCAGGCTCTTGATCGGAGTTCTTACGCTTCTTTTGAATTGCCTTGCAAAAAGGCTTCAAAGCCTGTACACAGTTAATATTATAAAATGTGTTTACACTATATTTGTTTGGTGATTTTTATGGCAAATGTTACTGTTGTAGTTCCAGACAAGCTTAAGGAGGATATGGTTTCTTTTGAGGAGATTAATTGGTCCGCTGTTGCCAGAAAGGCTTTTGATGACAAGGTAAAATTTTTGAAGAAAATGGATTCCTTGCTTAAAAACAGTGAATTGACAGAAGAGGATGCTGTCAGGCTTGGCAAAGAAATAAAGAAAGAACTGTGGGAAAATCACTACAAGAAACTGGTGAAATGAACGCTGCTTGTAGTTGATGCCAACATTGTAATGGCTGCTTTAATCAAGGATTCTGACACAAGAGAACTGCTTATGTCGGACGAGTTAACCTTAATTGCGCCAGAGTTCCTGTTAGAGGAAACAGCAAAATACCTTGACCTGCTTTCTCGGAAAACAAAACTCGGCAAGGAAGCAGTTAGGAGGCTGCTTGCAGAAGTCCTACAAAAAGCAGAGGTAAATATTTATCCCGCGAAAGAATTTGAGGAAAAGATGGAGGAGGCTTTCAAGCTTTCACCAGACCCCAAGGACACAATGTATTTTGCTCTCGCGCTCAAAACAAATGCTCCAATTTGGTCGAACGACAAGGCATTGAAAGAGCAAACAAAAATAAAGATAATTACAACAAAAGAATTTCTTGAATAGCCACTAGCGTTTAGTCCACTTAACAGTTTACGGCTTATGCCAACCCATTATTCCGGGTAAAAAATTCCGGTTAAATCTTTGCTTGGCGGGGGCGTAATACTCCAAGGCTATAACCCTCCCGGGGCTTTGGACTTGTTTTTCGCGAAGCGAAAAACATTTCTTTTGCAAACTTTTCTTTTTTAAAGAAAAGTTTACCGGAAGCCCGCTCTCAATTGCTTTTTATTTACTTTCAATACAGTCTTATATTAGGGGTTTAGAGATGCATACGCTTGACCAGCTGCTGTTTGCGCAGCATTTTCCTTTTACAGGTGCAGCCAGGAAAATAATTCTGGCGGAAAACCTTTCCTTGGAGGAACTGCCCCTGGAAGTTGTTGAAAGGGCCAATTTGATGGTAAGGCACGCGCTCGACGGCAAGAAGTACGCGCCGGAACTCAAAATCAGCGATTTGCTTCTCCAGGAAACCCTCGCCTTTCCGGTCGCAAAAATAATTGTTTCCCTTGCAGGACAGCCCCAGATGTATACAAAGCTTGCATCAATGGTTGCGGATTCGTGCCTTGAATTTCTTGACAGGGCAAAGGACGGGAAGCAGGAGGCGATTGCCCTTGCATCAGACCTGGACATTGCATTTGACTTCTCGGAAAACAAGGCCTTTCTTGTTTCACTGCCGCTGCAGGAATTCCTAAAAATTCCCTTCAAGGGCCCCTCTTTGAAGCTGGTCAACCAGTTTGTAAGCAAAGGCCAAGTATTTTTGGACCTGAACGGCTTCTGCCGCTTCCTAAAGGAAAAGGCCTACTCAACAGTTTTGTCCTCGCTCCCAGTCAAGACTGAGGGAATTCCCCAACAATTGAAGAAGATTGCGCTTGGCGTGAAGGGGGAGGCAAAGGCCCGCGAGCAAAAGCTCTTCAAGGCCGCCTTCAAGGGAAAGCTTGCGCCCGAGGCCTTTCCGCCCTGCATTGCGCAAATGTATGGCCAGCTTGCCTCAGGCCAAAAGATCCCGCACATGGCAAACTTTACGCTTGCAACCTTCCTAAACAGCGTGGGAATGTCTAAGGCCCAGATGCTTGCCCTGTTCAGGAAAAGCTCAAACTTCAAGGAGAGGGTGGCCAGCTATCAGCTTGACAGGATAGTGAAGCAAAACTATGCCCCGCCAGGCTGTGGTACAAGCCAAAGTCAGGTGGAAAGGGAAGATAAGAGCAAGGGTGGTACAAGCCAAAGTCAGGTGGAAAGGGAAGATAAGAGCAAGGGTGGTACAAGCCAAAGTCAGGTGGAAAGGGAAGATAAGAGCAAGGGTGGTACAAGCCCAAGCCAGGTAGAAAAAGAAGGCAAGGAGGCTGCAAGCCAAGCCAAAGGGAAAACCGAAAAGGAGTCTGATTCAAAGTGACAGGTGAGGAGCAGTTTCTCAAGACCCACTTCCAGAAATTCTACCAGGGCAGGGAAATAATGGGGCCACCTGAAATTCTGTCAAGGGAGTTTGGCTACGGTATCTTTGGGAGGAAAATCGCAAACAGGAATCTTGCCTTCCAGAACCAGAAAGAGTTCAACCTCTTTCTCAGGAACAGCGTGCCCTTCTTTGTAAGCTATTCAAACGCTTTGTACAAGTTTCCGGCCAGGCGCCCAATGGAGGCAAAAGAGTTCTTTGCAGGAGACCTTGTCTACGAGTTTGACGCAGACGACCTGCTTACAGACTGCAAGCAAGTCCACGATTCCTGGCTTTGCCCAAAGTGCGGCAGGAAGGGAAAGGGCCGGCAATTAAAATGTGACGAGTGCGGTTCTGCCACAAAGCTGGAGGAGTGGTTCTGCACCGAGTGCCTGGGAGCTGCAAAAAGCAGGGTCTTTGCCTTGCTCAAGTTTTTGGAGGAAGACTTTGGCTTCAGTGAAGGGATTGCAATCAACTTCAGTGGCAGGGCAGGCTACCACGTTCACGTAAGGAATGATATGGTGAGGCAGCTGTCCCATGCTGCAAGGATTGAGTTGATTGACTACTTGACGGCAAACGGCCTAAACATCTTTAGTCACTTCCAGAAGGAGGCAACTTTTTTTAGGTGCCAGTCCGGAAGCAGTGGGGGGTGGCCGCAGAGAATTCTTGGGAAGTTGGCAAAGGTTCTTGAAGAGGGCAACGCAGAGAAGATTGCCGTCATGGGAAACACCACTGTTGCCATGGCAAAAAAGCTTTTGAAGGAAAAGGCGGTGATTTTGAATTCCATAAGGGAAAGGCAGGTAATTCCGTCAATCTTTGGCAGGGTAAACAGCAAGGCAGAATCAAAGTCTGACATTTTCTGGCAGCACTTTTTGAACAGCATTGTTGCGGGAATCTCCCCCATTGACAGGCAGACAAGCGTTGACATCAACAAGATTGTTCGCGTCCCTGAAACCCTACACGGCGAAACAGGTTTTGTTTCAACAGACTTAAGCAGGGATTCCTTAAGGGAATTCAATCCGTTTGATGATTCCCTAGCGTTTTCAAATCAGGGAACAGTAAGGGTTTTTATTACTAAAGCACCACGCATTTATCTGGCTGGGGAGAGCTTCGGGCCCTTTAAGGAAGAGGAGGCGGAGTTGCCCTTAAATGCGGCAATTTTCCTGCTTGGAAGGAGCTCAGCTGTGTTGGTGGACAAGAATGAGGCTTGATTACGACGAATTGAGGAAACTTTACCGGCTTGAAAAAAACAGTTCGCGGCTGGCAGAGGTTGAAGACGATTTTCTTGATTCGCTGCAGAGTTTTTTCGAGAAAGAAAAGCAGGCTTACCTCAACAGCCTCAACGATCTCTCAAGTACAAAGGCAAAGAGCTTCACAAACATGAAAAAGATAATTTCAGAGGTTTTTGCGATAAGGGAAAAGAAGATTCTTAACAAGGCTTTGATTGCAAGCAGAACGGGTGAGCTCGAAACAGTGAAGCTTGCGTCGCAGGAAACAGAAACTCTGAAGCAACTGCTTTCTGTCCTGAACACGCATCAACAATTCCTTGATCAGGTACTCTCCGTGAAGGCAAGAAACCCAAAGAAGTCGCCCAAAAACATTGGAAAGGTTTTGGTAAAGGTCTTGCAGAACGTGCCTGCATTTATGGGCTCTGACATGAAAGAGTACGGTCCTTTTGAGCAAAACAAGACAGTGCCAGTTCCGGAAAAAATCGCTTCACTGCTTGTTTCGAGGAAGCTGGCCGAAAAGAATTGAGGTGTGAAAAAATGAAAAGAATGCAATTTGCAAAGGAACCAAGCGGATTTTTCGTAAGGGTTAAGTGTGAAGGCTGCGGAAACGAGCAGATAATCTTCAGCTGCGCAACCCGCGCCCTGAAATGCCTTGGCTGCGACCAAGTTCTGGCAGAGCCTGGGCCGGGAAAAATAAGCCTGCGCTCAAGGCCAACGGAGACCTTTTAGGTGAGATTATGAACGAAGAGCACGAGTTGCCAGAGCCGGGCGAGATAGTTGTCTGCAAAGTAAAGCAGGTTCTAAACTACGGGGCCTTTGCCGAGCTGGTGGAATACGGCAACGAAAAGGGCTTTGTGCACGTAAGCCAGGTGGCAACTCGTTGGGTGAAGAACATAAGGAACCACGTAAAGGAGGGTCAGATAAGGGCGGCAAAAGTTCTCTCAATAAACAGGGACAGAAAACAAATCGACCTTTCCTTCACAAAGGTTTCGTCCAACGCCCAAAGGGCAAGGATAGAGGAATGGAAACAGCTGAAAAGATGCAGAAAAATGCTTGAAAACCTTGCAAAGGAGCAGAAAAAAGAAGAGGACGAGGTATGGGAAAAGGTTGCAAAGCCGTTGCTCGAAAATTATGAGACGCTGGCAGAGGCGTTCCTGGAAATCGTGGTAAAGGGGGAGATGGCGGCAAAGGGTGTGGACAAGGAATTGATGCAGCCCCTGCTTGAACTGGTGAAGAAAAATGTTTCGGTTCCGGAAAAAACCCTCAAGGGGGTTCTTTCAATAAAGCTTCTCAAGCCGGATGCAATAGACAAAATAAAGCTAGCTCTTGAAAAGGCAGAAAAGGCCGCAAAGAACACTAAGCTCTTCTACAAGGGGGGCGGAAAGTACGCCCTGAAAGTAACAGCCCCCGACTTCAAGCAGGCCGAAAAAAGCCTCAACAAAGTCGTTGAAACGCTTGCAAAGGAGATAAAGTCCTTTGGCGGAGAATCAAGCTTTGAAAGGAGTGAGTGAACATGGCTACACACATCGCATTTGCAAAAAAGGAAAAGCTCTCAAACCCAGTGCTGTTTGTTGGCTTGCCAGGCATTGGCCTTGTGGGGAAGATCTGCGTGGACTACTTTTTAAAGCAGTTCAAAACAGGGCTTTTGGCAGAAATTTACTCTGATTCCTTTCCGCCGGCAGTCCACACAAAGCAGGGTGAGATAGAGCTCATAAAAGACCAGCTGTTTTCCTTCAAGCACGGCAAAAGGCACGTGCTTTTTTTGGCCGGGCCAGTGCAGCCAAGCCTTGACTTTAGGGCAGGGAGCGGCGAGCAGCACTACGACTTTGCGGAAACAATTATCCAGGCGGTGAAAAAGCTTGGTGTAAAGCAGGTCTTCACCCTTGCAGGAATAAACATTGGAGACAAGCGAATGGGAAAGCAGCCAAACGTGGTTGTGGCTGCAACAAACAAAAAGATTCTTGAGGAATTCAAGAAGTTGGGTGCAAAGTCGGACCAGCAAGAGGGTTTGATAAGCGGCGCAGCTGGCCTGCTTCTTGGCATTGCGCAACAGCACGGCCTGGAGGGCGCCTGTTTAATGGGCGAAACAAACGCAAAGCTTGTCTACGGGGATCACGGCGCGGCCAAAAAGCTGATTGAGCTTCTTGTGAAAAAGTTTGGCTTCAAGGTAAACATGCAGGGCATTGAAAGGGAAGCCAAAAACATTGAGGCTGCATTTGAAAAGCTCGCAAGGCAGTTCGAGGAAGTTGAGGAAAAGATGCCTGCGGACGGGCCGAGCTATGTGAGGTAAGGCCCAGTCATTTTCTATTTTTTGCTCTTGAGAATTCCGGTTAAGAACGTTTTCACTGGCCTCTTTGTCAGCAGCTCATCTGAAACTAGCCCAGTAATTCTTTTAATTTTAAATGGGGCCAATTTGTACTCGTTGCAAATAGCCTTCATGGATTTTTTTGTCCCTTCAAGTCCGTACACGTCACAAAAAATATTCCAATGCGTGTCAGCAACCCGTAATTGTTTAGCAGCTGTATAGAAGATTTCTCTTGCCTGATGCTTTGTTTTTTCAGAGTTCAAAATTATTTTAAGGGCAGCTTTTAGCACGTGTCTTCCAAGCAAACCACTTTTAATCCACCCTCTGTTTAACATGCCTTCTACAACTGCCTTCAATTCCTCCGGCTTTACAACATAACCTGTGTTTGAAATTTTATTTGCAAGCCTCCACAGCCTGCTCTTGGCTTCTTCAAGAAACTCGGCCTCGCTTGAAAAACCCTTATTCTTCAGGGTGGCTCTGGCACCTCTTCTCTTCCAAACAGCGGTTGCCTCTGAATGGGCTATAGTCCAATGTTCTGCGAAAAAAACTTCCGGTTTAACCTTTACTCTTTTTACTACTATCTCCCTTTTCCCGGCTCTTCTCATAAACAATTATTCTCCCCAATCCTATTTATTTTTTTCCTGGAATTCGCCAAGCGTCTTCTGCCCTTTGAAGTCCTCTTTCTCCCTGGTCTCTTCCCTAAGCTGCTTTCCCCTCTTTTCAAACTCTTCCTGTGAATCCCAAATCACGGGCTTGCCGTAGTTTCCTCCTCCTCCTGGAATGTAGTGCACCCAGCCTTTCCTGAAGGAAGCCACCTTTTGCCCAACCCTTGGGTTAAACTCTTTGAGCTCTTCTTCCGGCACGTCAACAAGAACATTTATTTCTGTTTTGAATCTTTCCACAAAATCCTGCCACAGGCCTTGAACAGTCTTGGTGTTAATCCCCTTGACGTCCAAGGCAATCTGGATTATTTCGGCAAGCGGCACGGTGTGCATGTACTTTGGCCTGAAATCAGGGCTCTTTGAGGAACTGTCTGAAAGCATTTCAATCCTGTCCCTAACACCCCTCTTAATGCTGCCCTTGCACTTTGGGCATCTCCAGTTCAAGGCATTTGCCTGCTCCAAAGAGAATTTTGAATAGCATACGTTGCAGGCTGTCATGTGGTACTTTCCCTCCCTTGGGTCCAGACCCACATTCAGCTTAATTCTCTTCCCCTCCTTTTCCTCAAGTGCTTTCCTTAGCTCCTTAAAGGAGGGCTCCTTCATCTCAATTCTTGTAAACTCCCGTCCAATCCTGTAAGGCCAGGGGCTGTGGGAGTCGGAATTTGTAAGAAATTGGTACTGCCTGTTTTCTGGAATTTTGTCAGCAAAGTCTGTGTCAGCGCTCAAGCCCAATTCCAGAAAGCTAATCTTTTCCCCCATGCTTCCATAGGCTTCCTTCACGCTGTCAAAGAAAGCGTAAACAGAAAAGTAGGGTGTGAAGGCGTGGGCCGGCCCAATAATTCCGCCTGCGTCAAAAACCTTGCCTGCAAGCTCTTCCGGGGAAAGTCTTACAACTGGCCTGCCGCATCCCCAGCTGTCAAAGACTGCTTTGCCCTCAAGCGAGGCCTTCAAGTTCTCGGCCGCGGAAAAGTCCGGCAGGAAAACAAGGTGGTGAATTCTCTTGCTGCACTGGAGCTCGACCTGTGGAATGAAGTTAACCTGTTCCTTCTTGTCAACGAAGATTCCGTTCTCCCTTTCCACAATGTTCTCTTTCAGGTGCTTGAACCAGGTGCCCTGCAGCATGTCTGCCATGCCGCAAACATGCAATCCCTTCAACTTGCTCTGCTCCGCAATTATTGGAATCAGCATGTTCTTGGAAACCCCTGTGCTGTAAGGGCCGTGGAAGTGAAGGTCGCAGTTGAATTCGGTCATCTTTAATTCAGTCTCCTTTAGGCGTTGTAAAGGGCAGATATATTTTCTTCCCTTTAAATTTGAGTGGCTTTCCCTGAACCAGCTTGAGCGTTGCCAAGGAGTCTGCCAAGGCAATTGAGGCAGTCTGCGCTGCCCTTTCAACAAGCAATCTAACGAAAGCGTTTGGGATATGGCGCTCTTTTCCTGCCGGCATCTTTATCACTACTCGCCCTAAGAGCTTGTCAGGCCTGTTTTTCCGGTATACTTCTAGAAGCCTGTTCTCTTCCGCAAGGCTGTGTGCCTTTGCATCCATTTCCTCCAGTTCCCTGAACAGGACTTTTCCTTTCCCTATTATATCGCGGAACTTTTCGTTTTTCTTTGAAGCCCCTGTCTTCGGGTTCAGCTCTACCCTGGCAAGTTTTTTCAGCTTTGCCAGGTCGCCGCTGCGCAATTTTGTCATTCCTGCGTAAAGTATTACAAGATCGAGTGCCAGCGGCCTAACAACTTCCGGGCCGGGCTTTTTCTCAAATTCGCTGAAAGGAATTTTCCTAAGGTGCTCTGCTATCTTTGAATGCAGTGCCTTTTGAAAGCCTGGTTCGCTGACCTGGCTGAGCAGGCTGGCAAGCCTTTGGCTTTCGGCTTGCTGCTTTTGCTGCGTTCTTTTTATTTGCGCCAGAACTTGTTCTTTCCGCAAAGGCCTGCTTCCAAGGCCTTTTCTCAGGCCTCGTCTTCTTATCGGGCCTTTTGGCGAATGGTTTCGCCCCAAGCCTGGCCCCCTATTTGAATTTGCTCCTGCTGTACGGCTTTGGTCTATCCCGCTAGCTCTTTGCTTCAAGACGGTTCTTTTTCTCCGATTGAGCATAATGAAATATAGTTAATAACTTCCTATAAAAAGAATCCTTTATGCCTGAACTGCATGAGGCAATGCTTTACAGCAAACTTGAGGACAAGAAAGTAAAATGCAGGCTTTGCAGGAGAAACTGTACAATTGCTGAGGGTGGAAGGGGCCAGTGCGGTGTTCGCAAGAATGTTGGCGGCAAACTGTACAGCCTTGTCTTTGGCCGAACCTTGACAATGTCAGTTGACCCAATTGAAAAAAAGCCGCTTTACCACTTTAGGCCAGGCTCCCAGTGCCTTGGAGTTTCGACCTTTGGCTGCAACTTCTTCTGCAAGCACTGCTTTCCAGCTGAAACGAGGGTCTTTTCAAGCAGCGGTGTTAGGCCTATAAGGGAGCTTTTCCATACCGCTGAGGGCCTTGATAACTTTGGAAATGTTAGTATTAGGAAATTTAAGCATTCTAAAGTGCTTACTCACACATCGGACTTTTACAAACTTGTCCACGGCTTTGAGCATTTTTATGATGGCGAGCTATTGGAAATAAAACCGTTTTATTTACCTTCTTTTAGATGCACTCCCAATCACGAAATATTTGTTGCAAAGCCTACGGGAGAAATATCGACTAGACTTGCTGTCGAATTAGAGGAAGGCGATTTGCTTCTTGTTCCAAAAAAAACTTTTTCAGAGCAAAAAAAGACCCTTGACTTGGCAGAGTTTTTCAAGCAGCATTCAACATTGTTCAAGAAAAATGCTTGGAAATATGATGCAAAAAAAGCCGAAGAAATCTTTTCACTTTATTCTGCTGGTTTAACTTCCAGAGAACTTGGAAAGAAATTTGACATGCATCCAGTTTATTTGAGGTACTTAATTTCAAAAATAAGAAAATATGGCTTTCCTCATCTATTTGAATATAGGGGTGGCATTGAAATCAAAGAAAAAAAAATAAGGTTCAAACACTCTAAACACGAGGTAAAACGATTTATAAAATTTGATTCGGATTTTGCAAAGCTTTTGGGCTATTACTGTGCAGAGGGTTCTGTTACATCTTTGAAAAGTAGGCCAAATTCTTATTATACCCGTTTTTCATTTGGGAAACATGAACTAAAATACATAAAAGAAGTTCAAAGACTTTTGTTAAAAATTTTTGGTGTTTCCTCTCGTATTAAAACTGAACGTACAGGCCTCTATCTCACAGTCGGCAATTCAATAGTTTCTATTTTGTTCAAATCTCTTGTTGGTTATAATGCTAAAAGCAAATTTATTCCCCCTGAGTTGATATCTGCAGATAAGAGAACAACAAAAGCCTTCTTGAGGGGCTATGTTGCAGGCGATGGCTGGATAGGAAATCGCATTATTAGTATGAATACAGTTTCAGAGAATTTGGCATTTGGACTTTGTGCCCTTATGCTGAATCTTGGAGAAATTCCAAGGTTTTACATTTGGAGGCCTCCTAAAACTAAAAAGATAGAGGATAGAACGGTTTCTCAGTCAACCCTCTATTATGTTAAAATAGCCGTGTCAAATCCAAAAAAATTCCTAGAACAGACAGATTACCACGAAAAAGAAACCCAAAACAAAAAGGCGATTGAAAAAGAGGATTATTTTTTGCTTCCCATAAATTGGATAAAGAGGTCTCTCTATGAGGGTTCTGTTTACAATCTTGAAGTTGAAAAAGAGCACTCTTATTTAGCAAATTTTGTTGCTGTTGCAAATTGTCAGAATTGGAACATGAGCCAGCAGCGCAGTGAGGAGGCAATTGCCAAAGTCCCTTTCACCTCTCCCGAAGCAATTGTTGAGCAGGCCCTTGCGACTGGCGTGGAGGGAATTGCATACACCTATACTGAGCCAGCAATCTTTGCGGAGTATGCTTTGGAGACAATGAAGCTTGCGAGGAAGAAGGGCCTGTACAATGTTTGGGTCAGTAATGGTTACATGACGCTGGAATGCATTGATGAGATTGCGCCCTTCCTCGACGCAATCAACGTTGACCTCAAGGGGAACGTAAAATTCTACAGGGAAATTGTTGGAAACGCAGACATAAATTTTGTCAAGGAAAACATTGCCTACTTGCACAAAAAGAAAATTCATTTGGAAGTGACAAATCTGATTGTGCCTGGGTACAATGATAAGCAGAAAGACTTTGAGGATGTCAGCAGCTTTGTTGCATCCCTTTCCCCTCTTGTTCCCTTGCACTTCACGCGCTTCTCGCCCCAGTACAAGCTAAGCCACTTGCCGCCGACCGGAATTGAGAAATTGCACAGGGCAAAGAGGGCTGCGAAAAAGGCCGGACTCAAGTATGTGTATGTTGGCAATGTTTTGGAAGGGGAATCCACGAAGTGCCCGGAGTGCGGCGCTGTCCTGATCAAGAGGGCTGGCTTTGCCTCTAAGTCTCTTGGCTTGGGAAAGGACGGCGAGTGTGGGGAATGCGGTGCCAAGACAGGCATAATTGTGTGAAACCTGCTAAACCATTCCGAAGAATCTTAGGACAAGCATAACCCCTATTCCTGCCAGGCCGAAGATGGCACTCACCGCAAAACTTGGGACTAGAGGGAGCTCTACTTGGAACACGAACATCAGGATGGCCCAGGCCGCTATTCCAAGAACACTGTTTATTATTATTTTTTTCAGGAACAGGAAAATCAGTATTGCCGCAATTACGAGAACTATTCCGCCCACCAAAACAACAGGATTTCCTGCGAGGTTTATTGCCGCAGTTCCCACATTTTCTGCCGCCTTTTCGCCAAGGCCGCTTAGAAGTTCGTCCGGAACGGGAATGTCGAGAACAGGAATTGAAAACATGTACTGTATTATTTGCAAGAAATGGTTTTAATTTGATCTTTTTTTTGGGAATCCTGCCTTTTGGCTCTTTGAGTGCAGTTTAAAAATCTTTTCAGGGCTGATTTTTTTACTATGCCTAGGTTTAGCGAGGAACAGAAGAGAATTGCCCTGTTATTGATCCACGGCCCCAAAACAGCAGAGGACCTGAACGGCCAGTTGAATATCCCTTTCAACAAGCTAACCGATGAATTGAGGGCAATGATAAAGCTCGGCGTAATTGAAAAGCAGGGCTTTCCAACAAAGTATGCCTTGAAGAAGAACATCGCCCAGGAAGTCCAGAAGAGGAAGAAGATTGCCGAATCCGATTTTAACAAGCTGAGGATTAGGGCCTTTATTGAGCTGCAGGCGGTTGAAGAGGACCTCCTAAAAAAGCAGGTTTCCAACATTGAGGAGGCCTTAAACAAGGACAAGAATTTCACGCTCTACAACCTTGACAGAGCCCAGATCGAAAAGCAGGAAGCTTACTACAGCACTTACCTTGAAATGAACTTCAGCGTAAAGGACTTTGCCTCCCTTATGAGGTTTCTCTTCTTCTACGGGCCAAGCAGCTTGGAGGTTGTAAAGCCTGCCAAGATCGAGTTTTCCGCCCAGGACCTACAGGACGGCCTGATGGAAGTGGCCGACATGGTCCAAAAGTACAGCAGTTCAATCCACAAGCTTCTCAACAGGGAAGAGCTTGAAAAGTTCAACGCCGAGCTTTACAAGTAAGAAATGTGTTTATTGGGGTTTTTTGATTATGCGAAGAAAGTTTCTGTTGGCGGCTGCGGCGATTGCAACTACCGCAATTGTGGTGGCATTGCTTGTTTTGCTTGCCCAGCCCCCGAGGGCTTTTGTTGTTGAAGGCATTCTTATTGATTCGGGTCAGGAAGACCCGCA
>JAFCBY010000132.1 GCA_017610485.1 Candidatus Falkowiibacteriota bacterium | reverse complement strand
AGTCGCTCGCGTACAAAAACAGGCAAACAACCAGGAGCAGGGCTATGGCTGCCGCAACCTTTGGCTTTCCGGCTTTGCCCAGATAGCCCTTTGCTTTTTTTCGAAACTTGGAAGGCATCCAATCACTTTTGCTTTCCCCTTTTCTCTCCCCTAAAAAGAAAAAAGGAAAATAGCCCCGCAGAGATTCGAACTCTGGTCACCGGCTCCAGAGGCCGGTATCCTTGGCCACTAGAAGACGGGGCTTTGTACCGTATCATTTCTCTTATATTAATTGCCACGAAATAGATTTAAAAAGGCTTCAATTTTCCCTAATTTCAGGCCTTCGGCCCCTGCAAGAAATCTTCAATTTCCCCCTATTGTGATATTGCCTTCTGTCCTGCCGTAACTGTTAAAGCACCTGCATTCAATGCCTTTCTCTTCCCCAAACATGGTTGCGCCCAGGGCCATGTTGTAGCCTTCTTCAATGCATGCCTCGTGGCATTGTTCCACTGCTGTGTTGTTCAGCACATAGGTTGGCAGTGCTACCGCCAGGTAAATAAGCATGATTGCTACCACAACCCTTTCCCAGCGCATTCCAATCCACTCAATTAGGGGGGAAATTTTGCTTCCCAAAATTCCTTTCGGTTTTTTCCCTTTCTACTTTCCGAAATTCCTTTTCCTCAAATCGTAGTCTGCCACAGCGTTTGCCAGATCCTGTTCAGAGAATTCGGGCCAGTAGTGGCTGCAGAAATGCAGTTCAGAGTATCCGCTTTGGTATGCGAGGAATCCCGAGGTTCTCTGCTCTCCGCTTGTCCTCACAATCATGTCAGGCGAGGGCATTTCGGTATACAAATAACTTTCAAACGCCTTCTCGTCCACGCTTTCCAAGTCAACTCTGCCCTGCTGCGCGTCCAAAGCCAGGGCCTTCGCTGCGTCCAAAATCTCGGCTCTTCCGCTGTATCCCAGGGCAAGGTTTATTGTCCTGTTTCCAAAGTCCTGGGTAAACTCCTCTGTTTCCCTCACCTTTTGCATTATGCTTTTTGGCAGCATTTCAAGCCTGCCGAAGAATTTCAGCCTCACCTGGTTTTCCTCAAAGTATCCTGACTTCTTAACCTTGTCGAGCTCGCTGTCAAAAATCTTGAACAAGAGCCCAAGTTCGGCCTTTCTCTTCTGCGCGTTCTCAAGCGAGAGCATCCAGAATGTTCCGGCCGTAATCCTGGGGTATTCTTCAAGCCAGTGCATTACGTCCCAGGCCTTTCTTGTGCCCAGCTGGTAGGCTTTTAGGAAGTTTACTCCTGCCTTTCTTGCAAACCGCCTGTTCCCGTCCGGAATGAACGCAATTGACTCAAGTTCCTTTCCCGCCATAGCAAAACACTGCAAAAAGCTTTCTCCGCCCATTAAAGGCAATTAATACCTTAAGATGTTAAATTCCTTTAAATAGTTTCCCTTTGCCGAAAACAATTTGATGAATGTAACAATTGCTGTTCTTATTATCTTTTTCTCTTTCTCTTTGGCAACCCGGGCTTTTTTTCCCTGAAGTAGTTTATTGCCAGTCCTGCTGTTATTGCTATGCCTACCCCTCCCAGAATTGTTATTGGTAGTGTTAGGTCTGTGATCGGCGGTATTATTGGTGGTGCTGAGGGCAGTGGCTTTTCTACGCAGTTTCCTTCACTGCATTCTCCGTTTTGCCCGCATCTTGTTCCGTCTGCCTGGTTTGAGTAGTTGCATTTTCCTGTTGTTGGGTTGCATCTTGGTTTTTTGCATTCCTTTTGCGCGCACTCAATGCCCTGGCATAGTACCAGTTCCTGGAATCCTGCGGCCACTGGTGCCGGCCAGTTCTCCGTTTCCATGACCCTGTTGGTTATGGTGTAGTTTATTATTGCGGTTCCGTTTGGTTCCAGCCGCTCTATTATGAACTCAAGTATCTGGTTTTCTTTTAGGACGGTGAACGCCTGCTGGCTGGTTATTTCTGACAGGTTTGCTTTGTCTCCTTCAGTTCCGCTTAGTTGGCCTTCTACTGTTCCCTTTGGTATGTTTTCTATGATTCTGATTTCAGTCATTGTTTTGTTGTTTAGGCTTGTTGCGGTTATGGTTACTATGGTTTTGTAGATTGCTATTCCTGTGAGTGTGTTTTCTTTTTCCACCCTAATTGTTCGTTGGATGTTGAGTTTGGTGTTTGCTTCCAGCGCCTGTTTGATTTGTTTCTGGCTTAGGCCTGCGTCTTCCAGGATGTTTTCTATTTGTTCTGGTGTTGCTGGTGTGCTTGTGGTTGGTGTTGTTCCAAGGCTTGTTGAGCCTGTTATTCCTCCTGGGCCTTCCACTGTTGTGGCTGTTGTTGCCAGTGCGCTGACGGTTATTGTTATGCTTGCTTCTGAGCTGTTGTTATCTGCGTTGTCTGTTGCTTTCAGGTAGTAGGTGTGTGCTGATCTGCTTTGGCTGTTAAAAGTGTAAGTTAGTTCGGTTCCGTTGTCTGTCCAGTTGCCTGTGTCGGCTTTGACCCAGTATTTGTTTACGTCGCTGTTTGTGTCTGTTCCTGTGTATGTTAAAGTCACGTTTGTTGCGGTTTGGCTTGCTCCGCTTGTTGGGTTTGTGATGTTTACTGTGGGCGCGGTTTTGTCTAAGGCTAAATAGATGAGTTTGGCTGTTTCGTTGTTGTCTGAGGTGTTGTCGTCTGACCAGAAGAAGATTTCGTGGTTTGCGTCTGTTGTCAGGCTTATCCCGACGTTCAAATCTGCGCCCCAGCCTATTTGGTTGTTCGCGTCATTCAGTGAGTAGTATAGGTTGCCGCATCCTGTTGTTGCGTCTGTGCAGGAGAATTGTATGTTTGCGTCTGTGTTCTGCCAGCTGCTGTTTCTGTCTGCTGTTATGTTTTCTGTTGTTGTTGGGGCTGCTTTGTCTGTTGACAGGTAAGTTAACTTTACTGTTCCGTTGTTGTCTTCTTGGCCTGTTGTGTTGTCGTCTGACCAGTAGAATACTGGGTAG
>JAFCBY010000131.1 GCA_017610485.1 Candidatus Falkowiibacteriota bacterium | reverse complement strand
CGCTTCATTTTGCGTGCGGGAGCATTGTAAAAAATCCTGTAGATGAGGCCTGTGAATATTGCGCCGCCTGCAAAGCCCAACAGGGGCGAAATAATGATTGCAGTCAGCACCAGTGCCACCCCGTTCCAAATAATTACCTCAGTTCCTGCAATGGCAAGCGCTGCGCCAATAATGCCGCCAATCAGGCCATGGGTTTCGCTGACAGGCAGGCCAAAATAGTAGGTTATAAGGCTCCAGAACAGTGCCGCCAAAAGGGCGGCGATTACTGTGTTGAGGGAAATTAATTCCAGGGCAACGATCCCCATTCCAATTGTCAGAGCAACCGCGGTGCCTGACAATGCGCCTGCAATTTCCAGCACGCCTGTCATAAGAATGGCTGTTCTTGGCGACAGTGCGCGCGATCCAATGGCTGTTGCAACCGCATTTGCCGCATCGGTAAAACCTCCTACAAACGCATAAAAATACGAAAGCAAAACGGCGGCAATCAGCGTTATCAGAAGGGGATCCATTCAGATTACTATCCATACTTTATTCTGAGCCTGTCAAATGTTGAAGCTATTTCCTCACACTTGTCCAAAGTGTTCTCCAAAGTCTGGAATATTTCCTTCCATTTCATTATCAGCAGAATTTCCTTTCCCACAATTTTTTCCGGGGGGTTAACGAGTTTCTTTAAGGCCTGCCTGTGAAGGGCATCCCCCTCGTTCTCAAGTGAATGCAGTTTTTTGTAGCATGCCTCAAATTCCTTTGAATTTATTTTTTTCTCTTTCATTAGGACAATCCCTTTTTTTATCTGCTTTGCAGATTCCACCGCAAGCCCTGCAAAGTCCTTCAGCTCCTGGGTTGTGTTCGGGAGCCGGAAAATGGCCAGGCGATTTCCCGCCTGCTCAAGGTTATCCAGAATATCGTCAAGTAAATTAGAAAAAGCCTTGATGTCCTCTTTGTCAAAGGGCATTATAAACGCTCTTTCAATTTCTTTGGACGTTGCGTGAACAAGCCTGTCGCCTTCGTTTTCCAGCGTTTTCAGGGTTTTGCACCCGGTTTGGAGTTTGCTCCAGTTGTTCGCAATCTCTGAGAGGGTGGCCGCTGATTTTTCCACTATTTCTGCGTGCTCCAGCAGCACATCAAAAACCTTTGTTTTTTTGGGGATAAACATTTGCTTCACTTCCCTTGCTTAATAACTAACACACTCCGGCCTATAAATTAGTTGGGGTTGAAAGGTAAATTTAAATATTTGCAAAGCCTATTGGATTGCATGAGGGGCTTGTTTATTGTCCTGGCTGTTGCCGCGATCATTCTTTTGAGCGGTTGCACACAGTCTCCGGAACCGATTTGCGGCGATGGACTCTGTAATCAGACCAAAGATTAGCAGAATTGCCCTGGAGAACGTTTTTTCCATATGGGACAACATCACTACTAATTTAGTCTTCAGTCTTTTAAATACTCTAAGTTTCAAAGGGTATGTTGCAAAATCAGGTTTATACGCTGTTACTTCTTTCTCTCGAGGATAAAGTCAATTCCGGCCTTCAACTTGCTTCTGCCTGGCTCTTTGTCCAAAAAGCCGAGCTTTTCGTCAAACACCTTCAGTGCCTGCTCTTTCAATGAAGCTGCCTTGTCGGCAGCGTAGTCCAGGCTTCCGTACTCCTTCATCTTGTCAATTATAAATTTGACCTCGTCCTCTGTCTTCTCTTCCCTGCCCTTTGCAAGAATGGTCTTGACCCTTTCAAGGTCTTCGCCCTTTGCAGTCCTGAGCAAATGCCCAAGCATTACTGTCCTTTTTCCCTCAAAGATGTCGTTGCCAACCTGTTTCTTCTGCCCCTCGAAGTCTGAGGTCAGGTCAAGCAAGTCGTCCTTTATTTGGAAGCATCTTCCAAGAGGGACGCCCAATTCATACATCAAATCGAGTTGTTTCTCGTTAAGCCCTGCAATAATGCCCCCGAGGCGAAGCGGGCCAGCAATCGAGTAGTAGACTGTTTTGCCACCAATGACAAACATCAGGTCCTCGTCGGACAAATCAAGCTTGTTTTCCTCAATCCACTTGATCTCAACCGATTGTCCCAAACTTGTTCTCATAAGCATTTTCTCAAACTCGTCCATCACCCTGAAGGTTTTTTCAACACCTAAAATCTTTTCGTTGTTCCTGAGCATTTTCCACATTATTATCTGCAAAGCATCCCCGGCATTAATTGTCTGGTTTGTTCCAAAAATCCTGTGCAGTGTTTTTCCCCCACGCCTTTGCATGCTTCCATCCTCAAAATCGTCGTGAACCAGAAGCCAGTCCTCTGATGCCTGCATTGCGGCCCCTGTCAAAGCAGCATTTTCCTGCGAAACTCCGAGGGCCTCACAAACTAGCAAAATCAGGCTTCCCCTAATGTACTTGCCCTGCCTTTTGGGATAGTCTGAAACGGATTTCCAAAAGAACTCGTCCTCTTCCTTGTAGTTTCCAACCTTGTCGTTTGCCTCAATCGGCTTTGACTTTCCAGGCAGGTACTTTTGGTACTCCTTCCATATAAGTGCCCTCTTTTCCGCTAAAACGTCCTTGAAATCGATCGCCATTTTCCAAACACCTTCTCTACTACTTAGAGTGTGTTTTGCTTTTTATTGCTTTTGATGGGGCAAGATTTAAATAATCCTTTTTTTTCCTCAGTTGCCTGTAATTAGTACAAAGCCGGCCCCTTTCGAGTAGTCTTCGTGGTATTTTATTGCTTCCAGCAATCTGGCCAGCTTCACTGCCCTCGCCTTTGATTCTCTTCTGGAGGGGTCAATCAGCGTAACGGTTTTCTTTTCAGTATCAATTTCCTGAATTAAGCACATATGCCCAAATTCGCCTTCTCCAAACAATTTTTGGTTGAAGAAGCAGGCCCACATATCATTGTTTTGCTCAAGGTTTTCAATAATGAACTTTTCTGCATCGGCAATCCGGGAAAGTTTTAAGAATTCTTTTTGCAGGGGAATTTCCCTTTTTTTGAAGTAGTTTTGAAGTGAGTAACGTTTC
>JAFCBY010000033.1 GCA_017610485.1 Candidatus Falkowiibacteriota bacterium | reverse complement strand
TCTGGAATTAAATAACTCGTTATAACCTTATTCCCATAAGGAACCCCAATTAGGAATAAAGTTTTAGCAAGAGGCCGACAGTTTACACCATAATTCATCGTACCATACTTATTAGTGGTACATCGCCGAATTTTGCCTTTAACCAAGAATAAATCAATGAGGATCTTTTCAAAACGGTTTAACTCATTCAAAGAGTTTGAGCAGTAATCAAAACGCCATTTTGGCAGACCTTGAAGGTTCCCATCAGCCATCAAATCAGCCACTAATCCCGCCAAAGGAGGTGAAGGATATAAAGGCAGCCATTGCTCTGGCCGCTTATCAAATTTTAGTTTGTTGTTCTTAAGATAACTTCTAGCTAGTTGCTGAAAATTAAGCAAAGGATCCATAGATAGAAAAAAAGTTTAAACAAATATAAACGCCAACCAAAGAGAGTAGATTTCCGCTGAAATTTGCTTGTGTGTGGGTTCCGGTGATTCAAATTCTCCTAATTTTCACACCTGCTTCCTCCAAAAAGCCCTTGCTTAGCTCGTCGTTTTCCTCTTCCAGGTAAACAATTTCGTTTATGCCTGCGTTAATTAAGAGCTTGGTGCAGAGAACGCAGGGAAAGTGAGTGGTGTAAAGTGCCGCTCCCCTGGTGGAAACCCCCTGGAAGGCAGCCTGGGCAACGGCGTTTGCCTCAGCGTGTGTTGCCCTGCAGAACTCAAGCCTTTCGCCTGAAGCAAGTCCCTTTTCGTCCCTGAGGCAGTTGTTCAGCTCAAGGCAGTTTTTTACGCCCTTGGGGGCACCATTGTAGCCAGTTGAAAGGATTTGCCTGTCTTTAACGAGCACAGCCCCGACCTTTTTGCCGCGGAAACAACTTGCCCTCTTTGACGCAGTTTTGGCTATTTCGAGAAAATACTGGTCCCAACTTATTCTAGTAGGCATTAAAACGACCCCAAAAAAAATAATGCGAGCCCGAAGGGATTTGAACCCTTGACACCCTGCTTAAGAGGTTCACCTCAGGCATCAAAATTGAATGGCTGATCAGGTGCTCTAACCAGACTGAGCTACGGGCCCACTGTAATAAAAATGGCAATGGAAAAGGATTTAAAGGGTTGCAGAAGTGTTAAAAGAACGCAATCGGTCAAGATGGTGTTTGTTGAAAAAACCGACCAAAGCTAAGAATTTGGAAATGGATTCTTGTCTGTTAATACAAAGTCGGTGGGCGTTGCAATCCCCTTTTAATAGACGCCCAGTAAAAATGCCATTTCTTTCCAGCACTTCTTTTGTTTGCTTCAACAAAGCAAGGGCATTCATGTGTAATTGAAACGCTAAATACTCGCGCTTTTTGCCTTTTAGAAAAATAGAACCGTCTGTGTTAGATACACCCCTAATGCACGCTAAACTCAAACGGTTGCTGCGAATAATTTTGTCAGGAATTTCTAAATTTGGGGTCTTCTTACCTGTTTCAACTCCTAAACCGAGAAAGAAATTGTATGCCCTCTTGCTTCTAATGTGAAACCTTGTTGAACCATCCTTTCTAGGATACAATTGCCCCTTAAACCCAAAATGTTTTCTAAAAACCGGTTGAAGAAAGTCCCTATAATATGGAAAATCTGTTTTGCTTCCAGTGAAAGCAATTTCATACCTATAACTCCCTTGGCTTTTGGCAAAATATTTGGAAAGGCAACCATCACCCAAAAGCGCGCCAACAAATTCAGCTAACTCTTCACTTAGAAATATCTTTCTCTTTCTCGCATATTTCTTCACAAATCTTTGTTGTCTCTCAAACTGCCTCGTGGATAGGTTTGATTTGGCAGCATCTGAAAGAGATATCTCCTTTGAATATTTGTAAATTGTAGACGGGCTTAGATGCAACATTTTTGCAAGTGCCTTATAACCGTGACCCTTCTTTCTCAGATGGTGAGCAGAGGCAATCATCTTTGCAGATAATTTCTTCATAGTAAGAAATGCCTTTTAGTGTTTTTAAACAACAAGTAAAGAGAGTGGGTTTCCGGTGAAAACCCTAAAGGGAAGCATTTCCGGTGAAAAGAAAAAGCGAGCCCGGAGGGATTCGAACCCTCGACACCTTGGTTAAAAGCCAAGTGCTCTGCCAACTGAGCTACGGGCCCACTATAAGAAACGTGTCTGGAAAGCGTTTAAAAAGGTTTAGAATGCGATTTTGGGGATTCTGCTATTTATTTCCCTTAATTTCCTTCAGCCCGCCCATGTAAGGCTGCAGTGCCTTTGGCACCTTGATTGTTCCTGCCTTGGTCTGGTAGTTTTCAAGAATGCATTGCAGGGTTCTTGTTGAGGCAACCATGGTGCAGTTGAGAGTGTGGACAATTTCCTTGCTTCCGTCCTTTTTCCTGAACCTTATGCCAAGGCGCCTTGCCTGGTAGTCTGTGCAATTGGTACAGGACATTAGCTCAATGTACTTTTTCCCCCTGGGAGACCATCCGTTCACATCATACTTTTTGGCTGCAACTGTTCCAATGTCACCGGTGCAGATGTTGGTAACGTTGTAAGGGATTTCAAGCTTCTTCAAAAGAGTTTCAGCATTCTTCAGCAGCCTTTCATGCCACTTCCAGGATTCTGAGGGCTTGCAGAAGACAAACTGCTCTACCTTGTTGAATTGGTGGACACGGAAAAGGCCCCTCTCATCCAAGCCGTGCTTTCCGGCCTCGCGCCTGAAACAAGAGCTTACCCCAGCCATTGCAATTGGCAAAGCCTTTTCCTCAAGGAGTTCCCCCAGGTACATCGCAGCCATCGGGTGCTCCGAGGTTGCGATAAGGTAGAGGTCCTCGTTTTCGGCCTTGTACATCACGTCCTCGAAGTCGGCCAAGTCTGTTACACCCTCATATGGCTTTCGCCTCATAAGAAACGGAGGCTGAATGGGAGTGAAGCCATCCTTAACAAGCAGGTCCAAGGCAAGCCTTTGGAGTGAAAGGTCAAGCAAGGCAAGCGCCCCTTTAAGGAAGAAGAAGCCATTGCCGCTTATTTTAACAGCCCTTTCAAAGTCGGCCAAGCCGAGCTCTACCGCGATTTTGCCATGGTGTTTTACCTCAAAAGATGGTTTGGCTGGCTTGCCCCATTTCCTTACAAGTTTGTTTTCTGAATCGTCCTTGCCCCTGGGAACAGACTCGTGCAGAATGTTTGGCAGGCGCATTAGGTAAAAGCTAATCTTTCCCTTGAGCTTGGCTAATTCTGCCTCCTTTTCTTTTATATCTGCCGAGAGTTTCTTCGCGTCATCAAGGTTTTCCTTTGAAAAGGATTTTGAAAGCCCGTTCATCTGTTGCCTCAGCCTGTCAGTTTTCTGTTTAAGTTTCCGCCACTGCTGGTCCTTTTCAATCAGGTCCTTCACCCAGGCAAGCTTTTCCTTGTCCTGCCTCTTGCGCAGGCTTTCTTCAACAAGCTTTGGATTTTCCCTGATGATATTTATGTCAAGCATTTTTCAACACCGGTGTTTACTAAATAAAAACCGTTTGTGGTTAAATAATCTTATGGTAGACCAAGAAATCGTTGTATTGAGATATGGGCACAGGATTGTGCGCGATTATAGAGTTACATCCCACTGTTGCCTTGTTGCCCGGGCCTTCGGAGCAAAGAAAATAATTATTGCCGGTGCTGAAGACAAAAGCATTGGAAAAAGTGTTGAAGACATTGTAAAACGGTGGGGCGGCTCCTTCAAAGTAGAATTCACCGAAAGTTGGAGAAAAATCATGTCAAACTACAAGAAGAAAGGGTTTTTTTCAGTGCATTTGACGATGTACGGCCTGCCACTGGAAACCGAGGCCAAAAAGCTTGGGAAAAGGGGAAAATTGCTGGTGGTTATAGGAAGCCAGAAGGTGGAAAAAGAGGTTTACGAGAAAAGTGATGCAAACATTTCTGTAACAGGCCAACCCCATAGCGAAATTGCGGCCCTGTCAGTTGCCCTGGACCAAATCCAGAACGGGAAAGAACTTGGGAAAAAATTCAGGGGCGCAAAGATCAGGATTGTGCCAAAAGAAAGGGGAAAGAAAGTTACAAAAAAACTAAAACCGTTGTAGACCACCCCCATATACTGCAAAAAAAGCGAGAAATGACGGCAAAAAAGGAATCGTTTTAAATTCCTTTTCAAGAGAAATAGATTAGTTGATGCCTTTGGTAAGAAAAAAACTCTTTGTTAACCGCCCGGTAGTCCAGGACTTTCTAAAAAAAGTCGGGGGTGAAGCCGCGGTTGGAGTAACAACACTGTGTGAGAAGAAAGGCAGATGCGTTACCGATGAGGAGCTCGCCAAAAAAATGAAGTTGAAGGTAACTGAGATAAGGACTGTTTTGAACAGGCTGCATTATAGGGGAATTGCCTGCTATAAGAAAACCAAGAATAAGAAGAGTGGGTGGTATAATTACACTTGGGAGATAAAGAAAAAGCGGGTTTTGGAGCTAATACTTGAACAGCAACAGGAAATGATTGAAAAATTGGAGGTAAAGAAGTCTTTTGGTGAACAATACAGCTTTTTCAACTGCAAGAACGACTGCGAGATAACTCCCTTTGAGATTGCGGCTGAATACCAGTTCAGATGCCCAACCTGTGGTGAAACAATGACCTCCTTTGACTACCGCAAGAGGCTTGAAGATATAAACAGAAGGATTGGGGAGTTAAAAGAGGAAGTAGGGGCACTTAGGAAACTAGCCTGAAACGACTGAAAAGCACAAAATCTTGGACAGAGGAAGAGATTGGGGAAAAAGGAAAAAGAGAAAGAACAAGCGCAATTAGGGGTTGTTTAAGTTATTAAAAGTTTATAATTTGTTTAAATCTGAATTAAGGGGCAAACAGGGGTTTTTAGGTTAAAAAGAGCGGAAAAGGCTGGTTTTTAAACCTTTTCATGCAAGTTTTTAGTACAGCGCGGTGGGGCAGCCAGGAGTGCCCGTCGGGCTCATAACCCGAAGGTCGAAGGTTCAAATCCTTCCCGCGCT
Source organism: Candidatus Falkowiibacteriota bacterium (assembly GCA_017610485.1). Taxonomy (GTDB): domain Archaea; phylum Iainarchaeota; class Iainarchaeia; order Iainarchaeales; genus JAFCCL01. The sequence goes on along the minus strand of JAFCBY010000033.1, from coordinate 5,451 downwards.
ATTTCTCACAATAGGCCAAAATAACTAATTTTGGCAAAAATGGCCTTTCAAGTCAAAACAGGAAGAATCACTTCCTGGTTTTTTAACTAGAAACCGGGAAAACCCCCAAAGTAGTGAAAACCAGTGGACTCATAAAAAGGGTTAGACTAGCCAGGGAGCAGACTACTTGTAAAAACCCAAAAAATTGGCCAAATGGAAGGAGCTCACACAAGGGGAGAAAAGGGAGTAAATAGAGGAAAACACACCCCCTAGCGAAAACAGACAAAAACAAAGGCCTCACGCAGAGGGATAGAAGAGCAAATCAGGAGAAACGACAAATTTGGCCAAAAACAGCCCAAAAAGACCCCCCACACTCAAAGGACTAAACACCATTTTAGGCAAGTGAAGCCAGCAGAAACGAACATTTGAAAAAAAGCCTGAAAAAGATCGCTCACTAGACCTAGTAGAAGACAAAAACAGTGATGAAAAGTAATTATAGGTAATTACATTAATGAATTTTCATCACAGTAACATTTATAAGTAATAACGTTCATTATAGTAATAAATATGGTCTTAAAGCGTGTTGTAAGAGGAATAATCAAGCTATTTCACAGCCTTGAGGACTGGAGTGACAAGGCCGACGAAAAGGTATATGAGACCAAACAAGTCGTAGAAAGCACTATTGACGAGATTCATAGTGTCTGGGACTACCTTGAATTTAAGCAAAATACCCAGGCATTCCATCTTTCAGCTGTTTTAGGTTTTGATGAATGGGTAAATATGGGAGAAATAAGGCGCAGAGTAAAGGAGGTTTTTGGAGTAGAATATAAGAATGAGAGAAGCCTCTATCCCTATTTGAAAACTATGACCGATGTTGGCCTTATGGAAAACAATAGTGTTGGGGGGAGAATGCAGTGGAGAAAACACGATCTATTGGTAAAGGTTAAGAAGGAAGAGGGTGCAAAAAAGATTGTTGTGGGAGAGGCTAAAACAGTTAAAAAAGAGCAGAAAAGGGAAGAGCAGTGACTAGAAAACTAATTTAAGTTATTGAAGATTTGAGACAGGAACAGGTTTAACACCAAAATCGGTTTTTGGAATCAGGGGTTGTTTTAGAGAGAAATAGGGTTAAGGCACTAGTGCCTTGAGCTTCTTGTAATTACTGTAAAAGGTGTTTAGTTTTTCTGATTGGGAATGCAGGGTCTTAAACCAGTCTGATGAGATGAGGTTTTTGACATCGTTCAACAGAATCTTCAGATATGCCTTTTCAACAGAACCTGTTTTTGACTTGGTCAGAATTGTATTCAGCTCCGATGCAATCTTTTCCTTTCGGCCGGAAGAGGTAACAATATAGTACCTGTCTAGGAGGGATTCGAGAGCTTCCACCGCGCTTTTTTCGTCAACGGTCTTTTCATTCATGTAATAAACAGCTTTCCAGTCGCCCTTTCCTTTCCAGACATGGGTAGGGTTTCGTCCTGTTTTGAAGAAGTCTAAAAGCCCCTGAAAGTTGCCCTCAGGGATTATAACACAATTCTTTCCAGGTCTTAGATAGGGGGTCGCTGACAGTACCCCTGCCCTAGGGTAGTGGTAGGTTTTGCCATTGGATTTGAATACCGCTTGGGTGTAACCATAAAGGGCCCTAAAAAGTTTTTGGTAAGTGTAAGATGAGTGCTTAATCTGTTCAGGCAATATGAATTTGTATTGGATAAAATATCCTTTGACCCCCATAGACACCCCACTCTTCCAGTAATGTGCTTTACTAATAGATTACATTACTTATGTATAATATTAATACATAAACTTATTTAAAGATTTGCCAAATTTAGCCTAGTTTAGAGTAGTTATTTTTAAATAAAAGAAAAATAGATAAAAGAAAAAGAGGTGTCTTAACGTCGCTTGTACCTGTAATGAGCTGGCTGTTTCTCAGCTTCTGGAGCCGGAGATGCCTTGCCCCCGACAATTACAATGTCTTTGGCGGACTTGACGTTCTTGTAAGGAATGCTTTTTTCACTAATTATCTTCTTTGCTTCCTGCTTGCTTCTTGCTTTCAGGGCCTCTGTTGTGATCGTTTCAAGCCTTCCCTTTTCCAGGTTAATTATAACATCAAAGACTTTGCCCTTGTACTGTGCATCATTAGTGTAGATATCCATTCCAAACAGCTTTGATAATCTCATAGTCATCTTTTCCCCCCCTTGTAATTTTTCACATTAATAAGAACCCCTTCAAAGTATATAAGGCTTTTGGTCCCTCTAAAAGCACAAATCCCCCAAGTTCTACATAATCCTCTAGGGTGTTCAGGGTCTGGAAAAACCCCTGAAAACAGTTCTACATAATAGTATTTTTCCATCATATTCTAAAATTAACATTTTTCTTTTTATACATAAAAAAGGTTATTTTTGGTTTTAGCTTTCCTTTAAAGCTCCTTCGCCCTTTATTTTTGCCATGGTTGAGTTGGGAAACACCGAATTTTTCTTCAAGGGAAAGCCAGCTTTGGCTATTACTGCCTTGAACGACACTAAAACAGAGTGGTATGCCTCGTCTCTTGCCAAGGAAATCGACTGTACTTTCCCCCATGTAATTAAGATTTTGGCCCGTTTTGAAGAACTAGCCCTGGTCTCTTTTAGAGTCAGTGGCAGGAAGAAATTGGTGGTTCTAACTACAAAAGGCCACAAGCTTGCAGAGGGTCTTCTTTCAGTAATCTCTTTTTTGAAGTAGTATCTGCTCTAAATAGTGGAATTGCCCCCAAGCTTCTGAATTTTGAATACTGTAACCCTGGATGCCGAATAGTGGAATTATGGGTACGTGCTTTTGGCGATTAATAGTGGAATTATTGGGTCTCTGCATTACAGCCCGTCCAGGGGGCTCTTTACTTTTTTGAGTGATTCGACACTGACTTTAAGGTATATTTGAGTGGTGTTTAAACCAGCGTGCCCTAGTAGGACCTGTATGTTTCTGATATTTTCCCCTGCTTCGAGGAGATGGGTGGCGTAACTATGCCTTAAGGAATGCGGTGTAACCCTTTTTTGGATGCCTGCCTTTTCTGCGGCTTCCTTCACAATCCTTTGTACAGTGTCTGTTGAAAGCGGTTTCCCATTTTTTTTGCTGAAGACAAAAGGCGTTTTTACCTTCTTCCTGTCTATGTATTTCTTTACCCTTTTCACCCATTCCTTTGACAGGATTATGGTCCTGTCCTTGTTGCCTTTTCCTCCTTTGACTGCTCCAATCCTTTCCTTATAGTTTAGGTTCTCTGTTTGAAGCTTTACTACCTCGCTTACCCTGCAGCCGGAACTGTAGAGGAACTCTACTATCAGCCTGTCCCTTTTTGGCTTTGTCGCTTTTATTAATGCCCTTACCTCGTCCTTTGAAAGGACGGTCGGAAGCTTTTTTGCCTTTTTTGCAATCTTAATGTCTTCCACAATTTTTTTGTGCAGTATATTACGGTAAAAGAAGTGGAGGGCGGCGTGTGCAAGGGCGAGGGTTGCGTTGCTTACTTTTCCTTTTTCTTTCTTTTCAGCGAGGAAGGCAACTATGTCGTCCCTTTCCGCCTGGTCGGCCGGCTTCTTTGCAAATTTTGCAAACTCTGAGAAGTAGCCAAGATACATTTTTATTGTCATGGGGCTGTAGCCGCTTATAACCAATTCCTGCCTTAGCTTTTGCTTGAATTTTGTGTTTTCTTGGTTTTCTTGCCTGGGCTGGTTTTGCTTGAATTTCGCGTTTTCAGGTGAAGGAAGTGCTCTTTCACCCTCTCTGCCCTGCTTCCCGTTTTCAGTATAATTCATCGTAAGTGTTTTGTCTTAACTTGTTCTTATTTCTTTTTGTTGCGCGCGTTTTCATTTTTTCGGAGATCTGCCAAGTGACATGGTTTTAAATTTTTTCCTTTTCGAACGGTAATATTTTAATAGTTTTCAGTTCTCTTTTCATCTGAGTCATATGGTCAAAAAAGCAAAACTTAAACCAAGCAAGGCAGTTCACAATTCCGCGGACAAGTCCTGGAATGAATGGTATGCGAAACTCGATGTCAAAGAGCACGAGAATTACCTATCCAAGCTTGGCCTGGACAAGGACGACATTGAGGACTGGGAAGAGGGCGAGGGCTTTAAGGAACCTAGCCCGGAAACGGTTGAGGCTGCTAAGAAGCTTGCCAAGAAAGAGAAGGAATAGGCAGCAGGCGAAAGTAATAACCAATTTTACAACCCTATTTTTTCCATGATGCTTGCTGTTTCAACTGGCGCCTGTTACCCCTTTACCAGAACAAAGTTTAGGCAATTGAAAATTCTTTCCTCTTTTAGGCAAGTGGCTGACGGCGTAGAAATAATGTTTCCAAAACCCTCTGACTTAACCGACTTCAATCCTGACGGCAAGGCCGCCAAAATCCTTAAACAATTCGGGTTTGTTTCAGCCCATTACCCTTTTGACAAATTTGTTAAATGGAGCAAAATTCCTGAGAAAAAGCTTGTTGCAAAACTTGTGAAACTAAATAAGGAAATAGGGCTAAAACATATTGTAGTTCATCCCCTGGCTGTGAAAAAATGGGAGAATTTTAAAGGGCTGCCATTTCCAGTCCTGTTGGAGAATGAAGAGGGGCCAGGTATCAAACTTGGGCAGACCCCGAAGGAAATGAAGGGTCTGCTAAAGAAAACAGGTTTCAAGATGTGTCTTGACTTAAACCACGCTATGAGCTGTGGCATTAATCCAAGGGAATTCCTCCAACTAAAAGGGAAAATAAAGCAAGTGCATGTAAACACCACTCATGCGTTTGGAAAGAAAGCAGAACACCGTTTCTTGGCTGGCTCTTCTCCAAAAGCAGTTGCAATGGTAAAACCAGTTTTAAGGAAACTTAGGCAAGTGGTTTGGGTTATTGAACCAACATCTAAGGGAAACCCTGTAAGAAAAATTGAAAGAGAAATTGCCCTTCTCAGGATGTTTTAAGGTCAAATTACTCCGAAATTGAGGCATAGTGGATTAGCTGCTTTGCCTGGAAGTACAATGTTAAGGCCCCGATTCCTGCAAGCCAGGCTGCAAAGTAGTATGGGAGAGCGACCCCGCCCCCAGCCATATGTGAAAGAATGCCCTCTACCAAACTCCAGACAAACAGGGTTGCAAAAATGACTCCTACAACGAAGAAGAAGCCTCCTTTTAGAAACATGTACTTTACTTTCTGCATCTGTTAATTAACTAAAAACAATATGTTTTTAAAGAGTTTAACTGCATATTAGTATAACAGTTCTTCTAATTATAGCTTTTAGAGAAGGTGGAGTTATGGATATAGATATAGATGAAGAGATGAGAATGAATTTGCTTGCAGAAGAGTTCAAGCTGAGAAAAAAGCAGCCGCCTGCATGGACCATGCAGAAGTACAGAAAGTATGCAAATTTTGGCGCCAACAGGAAAAAGAAGGCGGAAGAGAAGGCCGCCCAAATAGAGCAGAATGCCAAGACAGAAGCAAAGATAGTGCAGAAAGTCAAAGAAAAAAAG
>JAFCBY010000130.1:3048-4414 GCA_017610485.1 Candidatus Falkowiibacteriota bacterium | reverse complement strand
TTCCAAACCTCTTTGTTGCACGGGTTTGAAAGCTGTATTTGTGCATACATGTCAGGGTTCTGCAGGATAACTCTTGACATCAGGCTTAGGAAAAGGCGGTAGTTGGGCGAGCCAAATCTCATTGATTCCTTCAAGTCAATGTCAAGTTCCCTGAGCACTGCTGCGGAGATAAACTGAGAGTAATGGGTTAGGCCCTGTACGATTGAAAGCATTCTGTCATGTTTTTTCGCTGTTGTAAAAAAGAAGTCCGCTCCATTTTTGGTAAAAAACTCTTTTAGGCTAGCAAGTTTTTTTCCCGGCTTTATGTTTATGCATACAACAGAATAGCCTGCAATGCTTTTAACGCGTGGACCATGCATTGGGTGAATCGAAGCAATTTCTATGTCCTCGTTTAAGAGATTTTTTAGGGCATCAATTGCATTTGTTTTCACTGAGCAAAAGTCAACCAACAAAGTGCCTTTTGCGAGCAATGGCCCAACCTGTTTTATGGTGTTTAGAGCCACTTGGTTTGGAACGCAGACAATTGCAACATCAAACTTTTTGAACTCTTGCTTTTTTTCGACTAATTTGAAGCCGTTTTTTTTGCAAAGGGATCTGGCGGCTTCCATATCCAAGTCGTATATGCCTACACCAAATCCGTTCTGGAAGAAAAGTTTTGCATAAAATGAGCCAAAAGCTCCTGCACCGCCAACAACCAAAATGCGCATTACAACCACTGCTCAAACGTCTTCTTCCAGCCTAAGCGATTCGTCAATTATTATCCTGCAAATCTTTTCAACAAAGTTTTCGTTCAAGCCAAGCTCTCTTGCAAGCTGCTTTTTTTGCTCTATTAGCTGTTTTTCCCTTCTAGGCTGCTTTAAGGCAAGCCCGTTCAGCTTCTTGTAATTTGCAATCTGCATTACAAGCTTTTTTCTTTCTGCCAAAATCTCGAATAAGTGCTTGTCCAATGCGTCGATTTCCTTTCTCAATTCAGCAAGGCTCATTTAAGACCCTCCGGATAGCTTCCAAACGACTTGACACTTGTTGTGTGCTCTTTCAGTTCTGCAAGCGCCTTTTTAATCCTGTCCTCTGATAGGTTGCCTTCAAACTCAACGAAGAAAACGTAATCCCAGGCGCTTTTCTTTGAGGGCCTGCTTTCAAGTCTTGTCAGATTAACGTTAAAGTCTTTGAACCCCTTAAGGCAGTCAAATAATGCGCCGGGCTTGTCTTTTACTGCAAATATCATGGTTGTCTTGTTTGCCTTACTGTTTTCCACTGGCTTCTTGCCAATTACAACAAACTTTGTCTTGTTAAAGTCCAGGTCTTGGATGTTTTCAACCAGCACCTTCAAGCCATAATGCTTGGCGGTGTTCTTTGAAGCAATGGC
>JAFCBY010000130.1:0-3001 GCA_017610485.1 Candidatus Falkowiibacteriota bacterium | reverse complement strand
TTTGAAGCAATGGCTGCACTGCTGTTTTCATCCAAGGCGTGTTCTGCAGCAGACGCAGTACTTGATGCTCCGATTAAATCTGCTTCAGGGTAATTGTGCCAAAGCCATTGCTGGCATTGGGCAAACGCCTGGGGATGCGAGTAAATCCTCTTTATTTTTCGAACATCGGCTCTTGCAACAAGGCAATGGTTCACGTCTATAAAAACCTCTCCGCAAATGAGCAAGTCACTTGACAAAAGCAGGTCCAAGGTAGTGTTGACACTGCCCTCTGTGCTGTTCTCTATTGGCACAACTCCAAAATCTGCTTTGTCTATTGAAACAGCGTAGAAAACATTTTGAATTGAGTGAGTTTCCATAAGCTGCGTGTCTGAAAAGAGCTTGATGGCTGCCTCATGGGAGAACGAGGTTTTCGGTCCAAGAAAAGCCACTTTCATTCAATCACCTAACAAAGTCTAACCACTTGTCCCATTTGGAAAGCCCGCCATGCACTACATCATCATAATCCTTTTGCATCTTTTTTGTAACAGCCCCTGGCTTGCCGCTGCCGATTGCCTTGCCATCCACTTCCACTATCGGTGTTATCTCAGCAGCTGTGCCAGTAATAAAGCATTCATCTGCCTTGAAAAGTGTCTCCTTGGTTACCTCACATTCCTCTACCTGATACCCTTCATCCTTTGCGAGTTGCATTATACTGTCCCTTGTAATTCCCAACAGGATGTTGTTTTCATCAGGCGTGAAAAGCTTGCCATCTGAAACCAGAAAAATGTTTTCCCCAGTGCATTCCGACACCATGCCTTGAGAGTCAAGCATTATTGCCTCGTCGAATCCCCTATTTAAGGCATACATTTTGGCAAGGGTGCTGTTTGTGTAAATTCCTGAGACCTTTGCCTGGGCAAAAACCTGGTTTGCGTGCCTTTTGAAGGGTGAAATGGTTGCACTCGCTCCCCTTTTTATGCCCTCTTCTCCCAAGTAAGCGCCCCAAGGCCAGGCAGCAATTCCTGCTCCAATCTTTACTCTCTTGGTGTCCAAGCCCATCTTTCCATAACCGTAAAAGAACAAAGGTCTTATGTAGCATTCTTGCAGGTTGTTCTTTTGTATAAGCTGTTTTGTTGCGTCAAGCATTTGTTCTTCTGAAAAAGGTAGGTTTTCCATTCCGGTAATCTTTGCAGAATTGAAAAGCCTTTTCACATGGTCTTGCAGCCTGAAAACAGCCGGGCCCTTATCTGTCTTATAACAGCGAATGCCCTCGAATACTGCCGTGCCATAGTGCAGGCTGTGTGTAAGGAAATGAAGCGTTGCTTCTTTCCATGGCACAAATTTTCCATTGAGCCAGATGAATTCAACCTCTTCCACCAGAAAAACCCCTTATAAGAAATGCTGCTGAAAGCTTTAAAAAAGGCTTGATTTTTTAGTCAATGGCAGGAAATGCTGTGTGGCATGATTAGGTATTAAGCACGCTTTATCTGCTGGTTTTTCCTTTGTCAACGATGTTGCCGTTGATGTCTCCTAGGATCTCAAAATCCTTAAGAAAACACTTCGAGAATAGGAATCATGCCACAAAGCAGCAGGAAACATAGCCTTAAATACCTTGCCAGGCAGAATTTATTCAGTGGTTGTAATGGGTAGTGATTCACTTTGGCTGTCAAAATCCTGTTTTCTCTGAATTGAGTGGCCTTGCCATTAAAAGCTTTTCAAAACGCTTTGAAAGAGCGCCTCCTGCCTCAATTTTTCCAGTCTACAAGGAGAAGAACTTTAGCCACTGCCCAATTGAATTCTTTTCCCTTCTTTCAGAGCAAGGTCGGAAAGAAAACTGCATTCTTTTGGAGTCAGCCGATGTCCTGAAGAAATACGGCGAGAAAAGCATTGGCTCTGCTCAACCTTGCCTGAAGGCAATCGGCAGGAATGAAACATTTGAGATACTTGCCCTCAATGCCTTAGGAGAAAAACTGCTGCCCTTTGTTGAGAAAAGGCTTGGTTTCTGTGATTCCCTGCATTCAACAAAGACAAAAATTTCCGGAGTGCTCAAGCCAAAGAAAGGCATTGTCTCAGAGCAGGAAAGGCTTCTCACAAAGACACACGCAGACATTTTGAGGGCAGTTGCCTTCTGCTTCAAGCCTTTTGGCAAAAGCTTTCCAGTAAGCAGCGGCTTTTTTGGCGCAATAAGCTATGACTTCATTGACCAATTTGAACAACTGCCAAAAAACAAGCAGGACGTTGTAAAAGACCCGGACTACGAAATGCTTTTCCTGGACAATCTTTTCCTGGTTGACCACAAAAAAAAGAAAATTACCTTCATTGCAAACGCCTTCAGGACAGGCCTGCATGACACAGATGAAGTTCAAAGATGCCTTCAGACAATTGCAGGCTACGAGCAAGCGCTTTCAAGGCTTGAGAAGGAAAGCCAGTCCAAACCAAGAATTTTGGAAAAACCCCTCAGCATAAAAACAGAGACAGACTGCCCAAAAGAGGAATACATTTCAATGGTCAAAAAATGCAAGGAACACATTCTTTGCGGAGACGTGTTCCAGATAGTGGCAAGCCGAACCACGATTGTGGAAGCAAACTCTTCGCCTTTAAACATTTACCGCGCCCTGCGTTCCCTGAACCCAAGCCCCTACATGTTCTTTATGCATTCAGAGACCGGAACGCTTCTTGGAAGCAGCCCGGAAACATTCATAAAGGTTGAAGAAAATGGGGAGAAAAGGGTTGAAATAATGCCTGTTGCCGGCACGCGTCCAAGGGGCTTTGTAAACAGCAAGCTTGATTTGGACCTTGACTCAAGGCTTGAGAATGAGCTGAGAACAGACAAGAAGGAGTTGGCAGAACACACAATGCTTGTTGACCTTGCAAGAAACGACATTGCCCGCGTCTCAAAACCTGGCAGCAGGGTAGTGGCCAAAGTCCACTGCGTTGAAAAATACAGTCAAGTAATGCACCTTGTTTCAAACGTTTCAGGCATTCTAAAGCCAGGCCTTGACGCATTGCACGCCTACCTTGCAAG
>JAFCBY010000129.1 GCA_017610485.1 Candidatus Falkowiibacteriota bacterium | reverse complement strand
CGCAAGAAAAGAGTACTGAGTTCTGACTGTCACGAGAAAAGAGTGCTGAGGCCTACTTTTTATAGTATCCAACCACTTTGGTTACTGCCTGAATAACGTCTTCCACATCTTGTTCCGTCAACTTTGGCGAAAGAGGCAAGGAAATTGTCCTGCCGGACACGAATTTTGCGTTTGGAAAATCTTGTTCTTTGAAGCCAAACATTTCCCGGTAGATTTTGTGCAAGTGCAGTGAAATAAAATGAATGCCGGTTCCCACCTTTTCCTCGTGCAAAGCCTGCTGGATAAAATTTCGGCCCTTTTTCAGCTCTTCAAGCTTCAAAAGCACTGTGTAAAGGTGTCTTGCATGTCTTGTGTTCTCCTCCGCAGGCAGAGGGGTTTCCAAAGGCAGGCCCTCAAATGCTTTATCATACTTTTTCCAAATCCTTTCACGCTTTTTCAAATTCTCTTCAACCCTCTTCAATTGATGCAAGCCAATTGATGCCTGCAAATCCATCATGTTGTACTTGTATCCGGGAAAAACCACCTCGTAGTGCTTGAAGCCCTCATCCGAATACCTTTTCCAGGCCCCCCTGCTCAGGCCATGCAATGCATATTTTTCAATTGAGTCAGCCCACTCCGCATTATTTGTTGTGACCATTCCCCCCTCTCCACAAACAACGTTTTTTGTGACATAAAAGGAAAAAGCGGTCAGAGGGGAAATGTTTCCAATCTTTTTGCCCTTGTAGCTGGCTTCAATTGCGTGGGCTGCATCCTCTATTACAACAAGGTTTTTCTCTTCTGCGATTCTTGTAATCTCATCCATGTTGCACGGCCTTCCAGTCAAGTGAACCGGAAGAATTGCCTTTGTCTTTGGCGTAATCTTCCTCTCAATCTCCTTTGGGTCAATGTTCATTGTGTCTTTTTCACAATCTGCAAAGACCGGTTTGGCCTGGCAGTGCAATATCACATTTCCGGTTGAAGAAAAGGTCATGGGGGTTGTAATTACTTCGTCGCCTGGCTTTATTCCCGCGACAAGCAGGCTTAAATGCATTCCTGCAGTGCAGCTGTTAACTGCCGTTGCATGCTTGCACCCGATATAGTCCCTAAATGATTTCTCAAACCTTGCAACTTTTGGGCCTGTTCCAAGCCAGCCGCTTTTCAGCGAATCAACTACTTCATCAATCTCTGCCTGCTTAATTTCCGGGCTGCCAAATACCAGGTACTGTTGCCTGACAGGCTTTCCCCCTTCAACAACTGGCTTTTCCATCATTCTTCACCAAAATATCTCTTAGAGCAAAAGCTTTCTAAAGCGAATGCTTCCAAACAATCTAAAAAATTTCACCATCAAAACGTAAACGCCTGCAAAAAAGATTATGGCCATTGCATGAAAAGGGCTTTTGTTCCTAATCAGCACAATTCCGCGCGGGGAGCAAAGCTTGAGCTTTTTGGAGCTTCCCGGCCACAGGTTTGCAACCACATTGAAGTCGGATATCGGGCTTACCAAAAATCCAAGCTTCACATTCAAAAATTTGCCTGCAAGCTTTGGGTGCTTCTTGTAAAGCAGGTTATCGTTCTGGTGGTAGATAAGTCTTTTCACCACATAACCCAAAAGCTGGGCAATTCCCCTTGGCATTATTTCCTTGTGGTCGTGCACATAGTGGGCCTTGGTTTTCTTGAAAAAATATCCGAGCTCCAATATCTTGAAGGTTAAGTCAGTATCCTCCCTGTAGTAAAAGTAGTCCTCATCATAGCCGCCAACCTTGTCAAGCAGCTTTTTCCTAAAGGCAGTGGACGTTCCCCCAAACGCCCCAAAGCTGCTTGTTGCCCCGACTTTGGAATCTTCAAATGGCTTTACCAAGTCCTTAAGCCAGTCCTTGCTTGGAATGCAGTCATGGTCCATGTTCACCACTATGGGATAGCGTGCTGCCCTAATTCCCTTGTTTCTTGCCTTGCAAACCCCCTTATTTTTTCCAAAGCCAAAAAACCTGATTTTCTTCTCTTTCTTAAACTCCTGCCTCACCATTTCCGTTGTTCCGTCCCTGCTGCCGTCGTCCACCACAATGATTTCGTAGCCTGCGGGATAGTCAAGCCTGAGCATTCCCTTCAGGGCCCTTCTGAGAACCTTCGTGCCATTGTAGGTTGCAACAACAATGCTTGCCTTTGGGTATTTGAAAGCCATTAAAAAACCACTTTTGAGCAGAAGCCTGAAAGCCCTGCATCAGATTTTTTTTTTTTTTTTTTTTCCCTGAGTGAGCTTTGGAATCTCTGTGAAGGGCATGTACTTGAATTCCTTCGGCCCCTCCTTCTTTGCCCACTCAATTGTCTTCTCCATGCCCTCTTCAAAGCCAATCTTTGCCTTGTATCCGAACAGCTCGCGGGCCTTTCCCATGTCACAGTAGGCTATCTTCACATCGCTCGTCCTCTTGGGCAGGTACTCCAATTCCAGGTCAACTCCCATTTTTTTGATGGTCATTTCCCCAAGCTCTTTCACCGAGTGCACTTCCTCTGTCCCAATATTGACAGGGTTGTCAACAAGCTTCTCGTTTCCAACAATGTCGCAGATTGGCTCCACAACATCGCTTATGTAGGTGAAGGCCCTTGCCTGCAGCCCATCCCCAAAGATTACCGGCCTTTCTCCCTTCAGGCACTTGTTGATAAAAATTGGCACAACTCCCCGGTATGGGTCGTCCATTCTCTGCCTTGGGCCGTAGACATTGAAAAACCTTACAATGAATGGCTTAATGCCCACCAGCTCGTGGTAAACGTGCAGGTAATCCTCAAAGGTTTTTTTGGTGATTGCATATGGGTCATCGGGAGTAAGGCGCGCGTCCTCTTTTATCGGCAGCTTTTCTTGGGAACCGTATGCGGCAATGCTTGAGGTAAAGGCAAAATTTTCCACGCCTGCATTGATCGCTTCACTGAGCATGACAATGCTTCCCATAAGGTTGGTTTCCGCGTTGAACTCAGGAATGAAGACACTTTGGCCCTCTGCGGCATGCGCAGCCAGGTGGAAAACGGTGTCAATTCCGTCAACGGCCTTCTTGC
>JAFCBY010000128.1 GCA_017610485.1 Candidatus Falkowiibacteriota bacterium | reverse complement strand
CCCTGAGACACTTAGGGTGAGGGTGTGGAAATGAAGCAACAGGGCCTGTTGTTTAGCCTTGACGGCCTGCTTTCACTAATCCTGGTAATAGTCCTGGCAGGAGTAATAGCCCAGCAGGGCCTGGCCACAGAAGAGAAATCAGGCGCCTTTGAAGGGCTTAACGACAAGGCCTTTGACAGGGCAATGGTGGACATGTACAGAGAGGCACCAAGCGCTGAGGCAATTAATGCCTCAGCAGAATTCGGGAAATGTGTTGAGGTTTACTACCTTGAGCCTGACAACGCACTTAATGTGCGTGCCACGCACATTGTACAAAGCTTTTGTGAGGAAGCGTAATGAACAGAAAGGGCCTTTACTCAGGAATCGTTGCGGTGATTGCCCTAGCCATAATTGCGGGCTTTGTTTTCAGCAGCTTGGGAATCGTGCAGGCGGAAGAGACAAGGGCAGACGCGGAATCCATTGCAGACTTCAAGAGACAGATGCGAAACATTGAATTCGTTCTCTTGAAGAGCTCGGCTGATGCACTGGCTGACTCAATTTGGATAGGAGGGGCAGGCCCCTGTACGTTTGACCAGCCAACAGCAGAAGCGCAACTCACTGCTTACATGACTGCAGCCCTGGGCGGCCTTGCATCCACTTTCCCCAACTGTAACATAGCCAATGTGACTGCTGTTCTAGCCCCTGGGTCTCCACCCCCTCCAGGAACAGTGACAATAGGGTTTGACTTGACGTGCCAAAAGAATGTGGGAGGCTCCAGCATATCCTACGATAAGGCCTATTCGTTCCCAAAAACATATGATTTGCCTCCCCCTGCACCGTTCACATGCAGAGTGCAGATCACAGACGATGATTTTGGCCTGGAAGTTGACCAAAGCATATAAGCCCTGTTTCCGGTCAAAAATTACTTTTATTAAGTTTGCTTTGCCTAATTTATTTGTGGCATATATGGTTTGATCTATTGCCACGGATTTCTTAAAGCTTTTGCGGCATGGAGGGCAAATCTATTGCCGCATTTTTTGAGGTTTTTGCAAACTTTTTGCGCGTGAGCGGAAAAAGTTTCCCGTAGGAAAAAAAGGTTTTTAGCATGAAAACAGATGCAAGGCAGAGGATTGCGGTCATTGACTATGACAAATGCAATCCAAGGAAGTGCGGAAACTGGCTCTGTGAAAGCGTCTGCCCTGTGAACAGGACAGGCAAGCAGTGCATTACGCATGAAGGCGAGGAAAAGCCGGCCATAAGTGAGGATTTGTGCATTGGCTGCCTAATCTGCCAGACAAAATGCCCGTTTCGGGCAATAAGCGTGGTAAACTTGTCCATGCAGCTTGGTTTGCCTATTCACCAGTATGGAAAAAATCTCTTCAGGCTGCACAGGCTGCCCCTGCCAAAGGAAAAAAGCGTTGTTGGCTTGATTGGAAGGAACGGCTTGGGAAAGAGTACCGCTCTGAAGATTCTTTCAGGGAAGATTGTGCCAAATTTGGGAGAGCTTGAGGAAGAGGCAACATGGGAGAAGATAGTGGAGCATTTTAGGGGCCGGGAAGCCCAGGCATTTTTTGAAAAGATTTCTTTGGGAGAGGCAAGGGTTTCTGTAAAGCCGCAGAACATTGACATGCTGCCAAAGGCGGTAAAGGGAAAGGTTGGCAAGCTCTTGAAGGAAGCCGATGAGACGGGATCTTTTGAGAGGGTTGTGGAAGAGCTTGAGCTCAAGCCCATCCTGGAAAGCGGACTTGGGAAGCTTTCAGGGGGCGAGCTTCAAAGGGTGGCCATGGCGGCCGCAGCCATGAAGGATGCAGACCTCTTCTTCTTTGACGAGCCCACATCATACCTTGACATAAGCCAGAGGATAAAGGTTGCAAAGTTTGTAAGGGAGATTGCAGAGCAGGGCAAGAGCGTCATGGTTGTAGAACACGACCTGATAATTTTGGATTACTTGAGCGACCTAGTGCACTTAATCTATGGAAAGCCAGCTGTCTTTGGGGTCGTAAGCCAAGTAAAGCCAACCAAGAAGGGAATAAACGAGTACATTGAGGGATTTTCAAAGGAAGAAAATTACAAGTTCAGGGACTACGCCATAGAGTTCCCAAACAAAACCGCTTTGAAGAGCAAAAAACCTGTTTTGCTCGCTGAATGGCCCTCTTTTTCAAAAAAGCTAGGAAGGTTCAGTTTGGATGTGAAGCCCGGCAGGCTCAACAGGGACGAGGTTGTCGGCATCCTCGGGCAGAACGCTACAGGCAAGACCACATTTGCAAAGATTGTGGCCGGCCTTCTCAAGCCAGACTCAGGCAAGCTCGACATAAAATTAAAAGTTGCTTACAAGCCGCAGCAGCTTGACTCTGGTTCAGGGCAAAGGGTTGAGGACTTTTTGAGCGGGAAAGGAAAGGACTTTGGAAGCAATTCCTACGGAAGCGAGATTCTGCAGCCCTTGGAGCTTGAGGGACTGCTTGAGAAAAAGATTGGCACTTTAAGCGGTGGAGAAATGCAAAGGGTTGCGATTGCAGGCTGCTTGGGGGAGGAGGCAGACATTCTTTTAATGGATGAGCCCTCAGCCCACCTGGACGTTGAGCAGAGGTTGAAGGCCACAAAGGCAATTAGGGCTGTTGTGAACACAAGGAACATCTCGGCATTGGTAATTGACCACGACCTGGTTTTCCTGGATTACTTGGCTGACAAAATGATGTTCTTTGATGGCGTTCCCTCAAAGAAAGGGATTGCAAACAGCCCTGTTGGAATGGAAGCCGGAATGAATGCGTTACTCAAGAGCCTTGGCATTACTTTAAGGAGAGAGCAGAACGGCAGGCCAAGGATAAACAAGCTTGACAGTATCTTGGACAGGAAGCAGAAAAAGGAAGGGAATTACTATTACAGTTGAAGTGGTTTGAATGAAAATATTGAAGATTGATGAAAAGGACTCTTTTCTGCACCTTGTGCCCGAAGTTGAGGATGACCTCTGGCATTTGGAGAGAATTGTTGAAAAGGGAGACCTTGTTTCAGGAATTACGGATAGGAGGATTAAACCAAAGTCCGAGGGCGGGAAGGCAGAAAGAATAACACTTTACCTAACTATCGAAGCCGA